>CAXNFO010000267.1:0-3530 GCA_964201395.1 Limnohabitans sp. | reverse complement strand
AATGGACGGGCCTGATGCGCCGCTCGGGCGAAAACCTGATGGGCATCATCAACAACATCTTGGACTTCAGCAAGCTCGAAGCCGGCCAATTTCAGCTCGAGAAAAAGCCCTTCCCCCTGCTGCACACCATGGAAGACAGCTGCGCCTTGTTGGCCAAGTCGGCCCATGACAAAGGCTTGCATTTGCACTGCGACTTGGACGTGAGCGAGGCCGATGGCGTGTGCTCCGACCCACTGCGTTTGCGCCAAATCGTGCTTAACTTGTTGGGCAACGCCATCAAGTTCACTGAAGAAGGCCATGTGCTGTTGTGGGCCCAATGGCACCCAGGCGATGGCGCCACCGAGCTGCATCTGCGAGTACACGACAGTGGCATTGGCATGGACGCGCAACAAATCGAGCGCTTGTACAGCCCGTTCCAACAAGCCGATAACTCGCACGCGCGCCGCTACGGCGGCACCGGCCTGGGCTTGAGCATCACCCACCACCTGGTGGGCTTGCTGGGCGGGCGCTTGTCGGTGCACAGCCACCCTGGCCAAGGCACGGTGTTTGAAGTCTGGCTGCCCCTGGAGACCGCGCCAGCGCACGACCTCGCGGCCCCAGCCGCGCCGGCTTTGCCCACCACCACGCCGGTTTATGTCGAAGCCATCCACCCCAACTGGCGCGAGAGTTGGCACACCCACATGCGCCATTTGCGCCAGCCCACCACCCGCGATGTCAGCAAACCCGCTTGGGTGGTGATTGACAGCGCCAGCCCCCCGCCCGCGCGCGAGCAACTGCCGCAAGCGGTGTTGGCCTATGTGGTGCTGACCCGCCCCCAGCAGGTGTTTTTGCCCCCAGCTGAATGGCCCATGGCGCCGCTGTGGCGACTGGAAACACCCCCCAAGCGCGAGGCCGTGCGCGCGCTGTGGTCGCGCTTGCACCAACGCCAAAGCCCCGAGTTGATGCCCCCCGAGCCCTTGCCCCCAACCGACACCCGCACGGTCCACGAAAGCGACTGGACAGAACAAAACGCCTCGGCACCCGCCCTCAAAGTGCTGGTGGTGGAAGACCACCCGGTCAACCAAACCATCATCCGCGCCATGCTCACCCGCATGGGTTGCGACATCGACATGGCCGAAAACGGCGTGCAAGCCCTCAGCGCCTTTGAAACCAACACCTACGACCTGGTGCTGATGGACTGCCAAATGCCCGAGATGGACGGCTTTGACACCACCCGTGCCATTCGCCAGCGCGAAGCCCTCAACCCCACCATGGGGCGCGTGCCCGTGATCGCGCTGACCGCTTTGGCGATGTTGGGCGACGCCGAGCGTTGTCTGGATGCGGGCATGGACGACTACCTGACCAAGCCCATCCAACTCGAACAACTCAGCACCAAGATGCAGCGCTGGCGCCCCTCCGCGTTGGGCACGCCCGGCCCGCACATGTGAGCCGGGCACAATCGGGCTCACCACCGCGCCAGGGCTTTGCCCGCTGACCGAACAGGCATGGTGGACACACCGAACACCCACTCGCCCCCATGCCCACGCGCCGCTCACACCTGGATGCCACCGCCATCAGCTTGTTGCTGGCATGTTGCTTTGTCTGGGGCTTTCAGCAGGTGCTGATCAAGCTCACCCTGCCGCACATCGCGCCGGTGTTTCAAGCCGCGCTGCGCATGGTCGGGGCCACCCTGTGCTTGCTGCTGTGGTGCCGCTGGCGTGGCATCGTGCTGTGGCAGCGCGACGGCAGCCTGTGGTCGGGCTTGTTGGCGGGCAGCTTGTTTTCGCTGGAGTTTGCGTGCATTTATTTGGGGCTGCTCGACACCAGTGCATCGCGATTGACCATCTTTTTATACACCGCGCCATTTTGGGTCGCGGTCTGCGTGCCACTGCGGGTGCGCGCCGAGCGCTTAAGACCCTGGCAATGGGTGGGCTTGTTCCTGGCCTTTGGCTCGGTGGGCCTGGCGCTGCAAGAAGGCTGGCACGGGCAAGGCGACTACCCGCTGCAATGGCGCGGCGACTTGCTTGGCGTCATGGCCGGCGCGCTGTGGGGCTTGACCACCGTGACCCTGCGCACCACCCGCGTGGGCCAAGTGGGTGCCGAAAAAATGCTCATCTACCAATTGGGCGGCGGTGCCCTGGTGTTGCCCCTCATCTCTTTGGCCCTGGGCGAACCCTGGAACTGGGCCGCCCCCAGCTTGGCCTGGGTGTCGGTGGCCATCCAATGCACCTTGGGCGCGTTTGTGACCATCTTGATTTGGATGTGGGTCATCGCCCGCTACCCCGCCACGCAAGTCACCTCGTTCTCGTTTTTATCGCCGATGTTCACCCTGGTGATCGCCATCCTGTGGCTGGGCGAACCGTGGACCTGGAGCCTGGCCGTCGCCATGGCCGGCGTGGCCGCGGGCATCGTGATGGTCAACCGGCCGGCGGTACCGGCAAAGGCTGAGGCTGCGCAGAGCCAGTGAGGGCGATGTTGGTCAGGGGTTCAACACGCGCATGCGGTTGTTAGGCCGGTGAATGAGCACAAGAAACGCTCAGGCTGCAACCCGGTCAGCTTCACGAATCAGCACCTCTGCAGGGATGTGCAAGCCTTCACTGAGCCGTCGAATCATGTTCAGCGACAAAGCGCGTTTGTAATTCAAGACCTCATACACCCGGTTGAGCGGGCCAATGTAGGGCACCAAGTCTTTCACCGTCAAGTTGGACTGCTCCATGCGAAATTTGATCGCCTCAATCGGGTCAGGTGGGTCAATGGGGTGGTGTTTGGCTTCGTAGGCTTGTACCAATGTGCCAAGTATTTCTAAACGTTCGCCTTCAGGCGCGTCTGGTGACGGGTCAAGGTCGATCAATGCAGACACCTCACGCAAGGCCGCGAGGTAGTCTTGTTCGGTGCGAATCGCTTTGATCTCCATCTTCAATCTCCTGAAAACTGGTCTACTGAGGCGGCGTCTACTTTGTCGTACTCTGCATGCGTGCCAATGAACTTCACATAGACATATTGCACCTTGTATGCAATGGCCACGATCAATCGAAAGTCATTGCCTTTGATGTTGAAAACAATGCGGTTGTTGGCAATGACGCTGGCGTTGGCATACCGTTTTTTCACATCTTGCGGCGAGGCCCACTTGGCAGCTTTGGCCTCTGCGAACCAAGCTTTCAGAGCGCCCTCGACCGCTTTGCCCTTGGGTTGTTGCCAAAATCTTTCGAGATTGCGCAAAGAAACGATGTGCATGGGCCCAGTTTAGTCCCAAAACAGGACTTGGTCTAGTTTTGGCTACTTGCGCTCAACACTCAGGGTTGCGGATAGCGCCAGGTCTTTGGCTTTATCGCCTTCGCAGATGGCGAACTGCAGCAAATCGCTGCCGCCGCTGACGAAGCTCTCCATGGATGTGGTTGAAATTCATCCACTCAGTGGGCGATTTTCAACCACCAAACTCCGCCCAAGCCCATGAAAAAAGGGCGCCGAAGCGCCCTTTTTGATGCCCACTTGGCCCATGGCCTCAGCTTGGCACGGGTGGGTCGCCGCGTCGCTGCGCAACGGGCGACACC
>CAXNFO010000266.1:0-3533 GCA_964201395.1 Limnohabitans sp. | reverse complement strand
CTTCCCCAAGTGCCAAGACAGCTGGTGGCCAGAGATGGACTTTGGCGCAGGCTTTGTGTTGTGGCGAGAGCTGGGCATGTCTGCCGACGGAAGTTGGCTGCCCATGCCGGCTTTGGTCGCCATCCACTATGCGCATCGCTTGGGGGCTTATGTGCTGGCGGTGGCGGTGGCGGGCATGTGCTGGTTGTTGTGGTCGCGGCCTGAGTTGCGCGCTTGGGTTACTGCCTTGGGCGGCTTGTTGTTGTTGCAGGTGGCCACGGGCTTGAGCAATGTGGTGTTGGGTTGGCCGCTGGTGGCGGCTTTGTTGCACACCGCTGGCTCGGCCGCATTGATGTTGACCTTGGTCGGGTTGTTGCGCCTGACCGTGGCGGCGGCAGACACTTCAGAACAGCGGACAACTTCTGCTAGGTGGGCCACATGATCGCGCCAGTGTTTACCTTTGGCCAGCGTTGGCGGCAATTCCAGGCTTTGACCAAGCCCCGGGTGATCCAGTTGATTGTGTTTTGTGCCTTGATCGGCATGGTGCTGGCGGTGCCCGGCGTGCCAAGCTGGGACGAGGTGCGCTTGGGCGCGGTGGCCTGTTTGGGCATTTGGTTGGTGGCCGGTGCTGCTGCGGCGTTCAATTGCATCGTCGAGCAAAGCATCGATGCGCGCATGCGCCGCACCGCTTGGCGGCCCACAGCCAAAGGGGAGTTGAGCAACACCCAAACCCTGTTTTTTTCAGCGGTCTTGTGCGCTGCGGGATCGTGGTTGTTGTGGGTGTATGTCAACCCCTTGACGATGTGGCTGACCTTTGCCACCTTTGTGGGTTATGCCGTGGTTTACACCGTGATCCTCAAGCCTTTGACGCCGCAAAACATTGTGATTGGTGGGGCTTCGGGTGCCATGCCGCCGGTGCTGGGTTGGGCCGCGATGACCGGGGATGTGGGCCCCGAGGCATTGATCCTCTTTCTCATCATCTTTTTGTGGACGCCACCGCACTTTTGGGCCTTGGCCTTGTACCGGGTGGAGGACTACCGCAAATCGGGCTTGCCCATGCTGCCCGTCACCCACGGCAACGAATTCACCCGCTTGCAAATAGTGCTCTACACCTGGGTTTTGTTGGCTGCTTGTTTGATGCCGTTTGTGTACCGCATGAGCGGTTGGTTTTACTTGGTCTGCGCGGTCATATTGAGCGTGATGTTTTGCTACTACGGCCATGCCTTGTGGCGCCAGTACTCGGACGAGTTGGCGCGCAAGACGTTTAAATTTTCCCTCATCCACCTGAGCTTGTTGTTTGCGGCTTTGTTGATTGACCACTATTTATAAGAGGCATGCCCATGACACAACCAACAAGGCGTTCTTTCATGGCGGGTGCGCTGGTTGCTGCGGGTGCCTTGAGCGCTTGCGCTCCGGCCAAGCCCAGCTTCAAGTCGTTTGACCTCACGGGCGCAGACTACGCCCTGGGCTTTGACCTGACCGATCAGCGGGGCCAGCGCCGCAGCTTGGCGGACTTCAAAGGCCGGGTGGTGCTGGTGTTTTTTGGTTACACCCAGTGCCCCGATGCCTGCCCCACGGCGATGTTTCAGTTGGCCGAGCTCAAACGCGGTTTGGGTGCCAAAGGCGACATGGTTCAAGGTGTTTTTGTCACCTTGGACCCAGAGCGCGACAGCGCTGAAATGCTCAAGGCATATGTGGAAAATTTCGATCCCAGTTTTGTCGCTTTGGTGCCCACGCTGCCAGAACTCGAGGTGGTGATCACGCATTACAAGGTGTACCGCAAAAAAGTGGCTGGCCCCACGCCCACCAGTTACACCATGGACCACCTCGCGGGGTTTTACATGTATGACATGAAAGGGCGTTTGCGCTTGTTCAGCCGACCAAATATGAGCACGGCCGATTTGCAGTCGGACGTCGCCAGTTTGCTTGAAGGGCGTTGAAGGGCATCTGGGCTGACCCGGGCCCCCGCAAAAAAGCCGCCCGCAGGCGGCTTTTGCGTTCGAGGCCGATGAGGCTCAGGCAAATTCGGTCAAGCTGGCTTTCATTTTCTTCATCGCCGCCACTTCGATTTGGCGAATGCGTTCAGCGCTCACGCCATATTCGGCCGCCAGCTCGTGCAAGGTCATGCCGCCCGAACCATCGTCATTCACCTTGAGCCAACGCTCTTCGACGATGCGCCGGCTGCGTGCATCCAAACCCTCGAGCGCCATGGCCAGGCCATCGCTGGACAGCACATCGCGTTGGTGCGCTTCCATCACCGCGGTGGGCTCGTGGCGCACATCGGTGAGGTAGGAAATCGGGCCAAAAGCATCTTCGCCATCGTCGCCCGGGTTGGGGTCGAGCACCACATCACCACCGGCCATGCGCGCTTCCATCTCCAGCACCTCTTCGGGCTTCACATGCAGGCTGTCGGCCACTTGGTTGACCTGATCAGGGTTCAGGCTTTGGCGGTGCGCATTGGCATCGCTGACCTCGGCGCGCATGCCTTGTTTCATCGAGCGCAGGTTGAAAAACAGTTTGCGCTGGGCTTTGGTGGTGGCCACCTTGACCATGCGCCAGTTCTTCAAAATGTATTCATGGATTTCGGCTTTGATCCAGTGCAGGGCATAGCTCACCAAGCGCACGCCTTGCTCGGGGTCAAAGCGCTTGACCGCCTTCATCAGGCCCACATTGCCTTCTTGAATCAAGTCGGCATGGGGCAGGCCATAGCCCAAGTACTGGCGCGAGATGGACACCACCAAACGCAGGTGCGACAACACCAGTTTGCCGGCGGCTTGCATGTCTTGGTGGTCGCGCCATTGGCGGGCAAATTCTTGCTCTTGCTCCAAGGTGAGCATGGGCAAGCGGTTGGCCGCTGATATGTAGGCGTCCAGATTGCCCAAAGGTGGAACCAGCGCCCAGGGGTTGGCCACGCTGGTGGGGCGGCTGCTCAGTGCAAGGTCTGTCATGACATTTCTCCTGAATGGATACTTAGGTGCGAATGTTAGCACTCTGTCTGGTTGAGTGCCAATCTGGTAAAGATTCTAGGGTTATCCCTCGATTGCAGCTGGGGAAAGCCTCGTTTTACTGATAAAAATCAAACAGATAGGAGTTATTGATGGTTTGTGAGGCTGTGTTGATGTGTCGCAGCCTGCGAGCGCTCAAGCTGGGCTGCCTCGCAGCCGACTTCAGACAATAGCGCGTGAGTCTGTGGCGGCGCTGCCCAGCAGAGCTTGAGAGAATTCCCGGGCCGAGAAGGTTTGCAAGTCTTCTAAGCTCTCGCCCACGCCAATGAAGTAAACCGGCACGGTGGAACCCGCTGTGCGTTGGCGTTCCTGCGACCACAAGGCGATGGCGGCCAGCACGCCCCCCTTGGCGGTGCCATCGAGTTTGGTGACGATCAAGCCCGTCAGCCCCAGGGCTTGATCAAAGGCCTGCACCTGGGCCAGGGCGTTTTGTCCGGTGTTGCCGTCGATGACCAATAGCACCTCGTGGGGGGCAGAGGGATCGGCTTTTTGCACCACCCGCTTGATCTTTTTCAACTCTTCCATCAAATGGGTTTGGGTCGGCAAGCG
>CAXNFO010000265.1:0-3534 GCA_964201395.1 Limnohabitans sp. | reverse complement strand
TTTGGCGCTGGCCTTGGACCATTGGATGACCCATGCACCCGCTGCGCATACCAGGCCCGAGGCGATCGCACTGCCCGCCGCTGGGGCTTTTTGGGGCGGTGTTCAAGTGGATGCCCAAGCTTGCACCTTGTGCCTGAGTTGCGTCAGCGCCTGCCCTGCCAGCGCACTGCAAGACAACCCAGACCAGCCAGAGCTGGCCATCATTGAAAAAAACTGCGTCCAGTGCGGTTTGTGTGTCACGACCTGTCCTGAAAATGCCATCCAAACCGTGCCGCGTTTGTTGCTCACGCCCGCGCGCCAAGAGCGCCAGGTGCTGAATCAAAGCCAGCCTTACAGCTGTGTGCGTTGCAGCAAACCTTTCGGCACCTTGAAAGCCATTGAAGCCATGCTGGGCAAACTCAGCGGACACGCCATGTTCCAGGGAGCGGCCGCAGAGCGGCTCAAAATGTGCAGCGATTGCCGGGTGATTGATATTTACTCCGCTGGCGATGAACAGCGCATCGTCTAGGCCATGTTCGCCCTGAAGCGCCCCATTCAACCCTTATGAACCTGCCCTTGAACCCGCCGCCCACCTCGTCGGCCATGGACGAAGAAACTGCCCGCGCTGAGCTGTACGGGTTGATAGCGACCCTCTTTTATGCGGCCCCCGATGAGGCCTTTTTGGGTCAGTTGCGCGTGGCCGTGACACAAGCCCCCGCGGCGGGTGGCTTTTTGGAAGAGCCCTGGCGCCAATTGGTCAGCGTGGCCCGAAGTTGCAACCAAAAGCAAATTGCCGATGAACACGATGCGTTGTTTGGTGGCCTGGGTCAGCCAGAGGTCTATTTGTTTGCGTCCCACCACCTCAGTGGTTTTTTGAATGAGAAACCCCTGGCCGCTTTGCGCACCGATTTGGCCGAATTGGGCTTGAGCCGCGATGAAAGCTTGCCCGAAACCGAGGACCATGTGTCGTATCTGTGCGAGACCATGCGCTACTTGATCGCTGGCGATGATGTCGCCGTGGCCAACTTGAGCCGCCAACGAGAATTCTTTGCCCGCCACCTGCAGCCCTGGGTGTACCTCATGTGTGACGCCTTGCAGGCCCACCCGCGCGCCCAGTTTTATGCGGCCTTGGCAGGTTTGCTTAGGGCGTTTGCTGAGGTAGAAACCCAGGGTTTTGACATGTTGGAGTGATCTGTTCGTGGCCACAGACACGCTTTTATGGGTTCTAGGCTGAATCGAAACTTACAAAATCAATAAAACACCGGGCAAACCCCTTATGAAAACGTTTGCAAAAGGCCTGAAAATGCCTTCAGTCTTGGGTGTGGACTTGTGCACCCAAGCCAGAGGCGCGAAGCGCCCCATTTCTTTTTGGAGAATTGAATGAACAACGACCAGCCATCTACTTCCCGCCGTGGGTTTTTTTGGGGAGCGGCTGCTGCCAGTGCGGCTGTGGCCACCGTCGCAGGCGTCAAGGCGCTGGACACACCGCCCGTGCCCAACACTGAAAGTCTGCCAGCCGCGCCGGCCAAAGGCGGCGGTTACAGCTTGAGCGAACACGTCAAGCGTTACTACCAAACCACCCGCGTCTGAACGGAGCCACCCATGCTACTCACCAAAAAATCTGACAGCACCGCCCGTGCAGGCTCGCCGTTTGTGCACCGTTTGCAGCGCGGTTTGGCCCAGGCCATTCCCACCATGGACCGACGCGCTTTTTTGCGCCGCTCGGGTTTGGGCGTGGGCGTGGGCTTGGCCGCCAGCCAATTGACTTTGGTGAAAAAGTCCCAAGCTGCTGGCCCCAACAAAGGCGACGGTTCTGGCAAGGTGGAAGTCAAGCGCACCGTTTGCACCCACTGCTCGGTGGGTTGTGCGGTCGATGCGGTGGTGGAAAACGGCGTCTGGGTGCGCCAAGAGCCGGTGTTTGACTCCCCCATCAACCTGGGCGCACATTGCGCCAAGGGTGCGGCTTTGCGCGAGCACGGCCATGGTGAGTTCCGCCTGCGCCACCCCATGAAGTTGGTCGATGGCAAATACCAGCGCATCAGCTGGGACCAAGCGCTGAATGAAATTTCCGAGAAATTGCTGGAGCTGCGCAAAACCAGTGGCCCTGACTCTATTTACTGGGTGGGTTCAAGCAAGCACAACAACGAGCAAGCCTATTTGCTGCGCAAGTTTGTGAGTTTTTGGGGCAGCAACAACTGCGACCACCAGGCGCGCATTTGCCACTCCACCACCGTGGCTGGTGTGGCCAATACCTGGGGATACGGGGCCATGACCAACTCGTACAACGACATGCAAAACAGCAAGGTCGCCATGTACATTGGCTCCAATGCGGCCGAGGCGCACCCGGTCAGCTTGCTGCACATGCTGCATGCCAAAGAAACCGGCACCAAGATGATCGTGGTCGACCCGCGATTCACCCGCACGGCGGCCAAGGCCGACGAGTTTGTGCGCATCCGCTCAGGCTCAGACATCCCCTTCTTGTTTGGCTTGTTGCACATCATCTTCAAAAACGGTTGGGAAGACAAAAAATACATCAACGACCGGGTTTTTGGCATGGACAAGGTCAAAGAAGATGTGATGTCCAAATGGACGCTCGACAAGGTCGAAGAGGCCTGTGGCGTCAAGCCCGAGCAAATGATCAAAGTGGCCACATGGCTGCATGAAAACCGCCCTGGCACGATTGTGTGGTGCATGGGCCAAACCCAACACACCATTGGCAACGCCATGGTGCGCGCCTCTTGCATTTTGCAATTGGCCTTGGGCAATGTGGGCAAGTCCGGCGGCGGCACCAACATCTTCCGCGGCCACGACAACGTGCAAGGGGCCACCGATGTCGGCCCCAACCCCGACTCATTGCCCGGCTATTACGGCTTGGTCGAGGGCTCGTGGAAGCACTTCGCCAAAACCTGGGGCGTGGACTTTGAATGGATCAAGGGCCGCTTTTCAGCCCCGGCCATGATGAGCAAGCCGGGCATCACGGTATCGCGCTGGATTGACGGCGTGATGGAGAAAAACGAGTTCATCGACCAAGACAGCAACCTGCGCGGTGTGTTCTTCTGGGGCCATGCGCCCAACTCGCAAACCCGTGGCTTGGAGATGAAGCGCGCCATGGACAAGCTGGATTTGTTGGTGGTGGTGGACCCGTACCCATCGGCCACTGCGGCCATGGCCGCCATGCCGGGCAAGGCCGAAGACAAAAACCCCAATCGGGCGGTGTACCTCTTGCCTGCCGCCACCCAGTTTGAGACCAGCGGTTCCTGCACGGCCTCCAACCGCTCTTTGCAATGGCGTGAAAAGGTCATCGAACCTTTGTGGGAGAGCCGCTCCGACCACATGATCATGTACCAGCTGGCGCAAAAGCTGGGCTTTGACAAAGAGCTGGTCAAAAACTACAAGATGCAAAAAGTCAAAGGCCTGGACGAGCCTGTGCCCGATGACATCCTGCGCGAAATCAACAAGTGCGTGTGGACCATTGGCTACACCGGCCAAAGCCCTGAGCGGCTGCAGGCCCACATGCGCAACATGCATTTGTTCGATGTCAAAACCCTCAAGGCC
>CAXNFO010000264.1:0-3604 GCA_964201395.1 Limnohabitans sp. | reverse complement strand
GATTGTTCGCGCCACGCTTCGGGCTGGCCCAATAAGCTGTGGGCCAAGGCTTGCAAACGGGTTTGCACCAGGTCTTCGACTTGGGTGTCATTGGCAAGCACGCGAACACTGCCCGGCTTGAGCTGGGCGAGGCCGTGCAGTTGGATGTTTTTCAGCATATCGCCGGCTTTTTCTTCCAGGCGGGCTTTGTCTTGGGGGTTGAGCTCAATGGTCACCAAGCCCTGGCCATGCAAATCCAACTCGTCCAAGCAACGTTGCACCAAGCGCTCGATGGCGCTGCCCGACAAAGTCAGTTCGGCCAATACCAGTTGCTCGGCCACATGCAAGGCCAAACGCTTGAGGGGCTCGTACAGGTCTTGTGGGTTTTCCGCCAGCGCTTGCAAGCGCTGGGTCACCTCGCGCAACAAAGCCAACTCAGGGTCGAGCTCGGCTTGCATTTGTTCACGCAAGGCTTGCATTTGCGGCGCTTGTGCTTGCTCGGCTTGTTGCAAACCCATGGCCACGCCACGCGCTTCACCCTCGGCTTCACCTTGGGCGCGGCCCAAAGCCTCTCCCTCGGCCATGCCTTGCGCCAAACCTTGGCTGTGACCCTGGGCCAAGCCTTGGGCCAGCCCTTCTTGAAAGGCTTGCTCGCGCAACTGGGCCAACATGGCCGGATCGGTCTGGGCCACATCGGCCGCTGCTGGCGCATCGTCTTCAGGCTGCGACTGCACCGCTGAATGGGGTTCTGCCGGATGGCTGTCCGCCATTTGGCTGGCGTCATCTGCACCGGCGTGGTCTGCATCGATGGCGGACGCGTCGCTGAGCGCCACATCACCACCGACAGCGTTTTCGGTGTCAGGTAGGGCGGCTGGCTTGGCATCCACCGTGAAGTCTGGCGTGGCAGCCACAGGGGCTGTGGGCGCTGTGGCTGCTTTTGGGCGCCGCTCGTAATCGGCCAACTCAAAGCCCACCGAGTCGTCAAACACCCGCGCCGAAGGTTGCTCCTCGAGCTGGCGAAACACCACCCGCTCGAAGCCCACTTTGGGCACAGCCGTCCAATCGGCCGTCAAAAAGCCAGCATCCTTTGCCGCAGAGGACAACAAAGGGTCGCCCTGCCAAGCTTGCGCGGGCGCCAAAGAGTCGGGCTTAAACAAAATCGGCGCCTCCCAGCATCAGCTCGCCCGAATCGGACAGCTTGCGCGCTTGGCGCATGATTTTCTTTTGCGCCTCTTCCACATCGGACAAACGCACCGGGCCTTTGGCTTCCATGTCGTCTTTGAACATGCCACGGGCACGCTCGGACATGTTGTCGTAGAAACGGTTGGCCACTTCTTCGCTGGCCCCTTTGAGCGCGGTCATGAGCAAATCGGGCTCCACGGCACGCATGAGCACCTGAACGCCTTTGTTGTCCACCGAAGCCAAGTTTTCAAAGGTGAACATTTGGTCTTGGATTTTCAGCATCAAGTCGGGGTCAATGTCGCCCAGGCCTTGCATGATGGCCGACTCCAACTCGGTCTTGGTCAAGTTCATGATCTTGGCCGCTGCCGTCACGCCTCCAAAACTCGATGACTGCTGTGACGCGCTCTTGGAGAACTGCTGCTTCATGATGGATTCGAGCTCGGCCATGGCCGCTGGTTGCACGGTGTCCAAGGTGGCCACGCGCTGAATCACCTCGGGGCGCACTTCAGCGGGCAAAAAGATCAACACCTCGGCCGCCACCACACCGTCGAGCAAGGACAAGATGATGGCAATCACCTGTGGGTGCTCGGTGCGGATCATGTCAGCAATGCCGCGCGCGTCCATCCAGCTCAAAATGTCCAAACCCTTGGTGCCTTGTCCAGGCATGATGCGGTTGAGCACCGAATTGGCTTTGTCGTCGCCCAGGGCGCGGCGCATGACTTTTTCCACATAGTCGGAGTTGCCCAAACTCAAGCTGGTTTGGTTTTTCAGCATTTCGACAAATTCGTCCAGCACCACATTGACCGCTTCTTGCGACAGGTCGGCCGCAGCCACCATGGCCGCCCCCAGGGCTTGCACCTCTTTGGGGTTGAGGTATTTGATGATGTTGGCCGCTTGGTCTTCGCCAAGCAACAGCATCAACACAGCTGCGCGTTGGGTGCTGGTCATGGCCTCCATTTCGGCACGCAATTTGGGCGTCCAGTTGGCGCGGTCCAGGGGGTTTTTATCGTCGGCCATGTTGCTGTCCTGCAGTCTCTTGTTCAGTTCACGATTGAATCATGTTTTTCAGCACGCCCGCCACCCGGGTGGAGTCGTCGGAGACGATCATGCGGATCAGGGCCACTTTGTCGTCGTAGGTGTTGGCGGTGTTGAGCATATCGGCTGAAATGGTGGGCTTTTTGGGCTTGAGGCTGGACATGCGGGCCTTGATCTCTTCCAGGCTTTCGCCTTCTTGGATTTCGATCTCTTGCTGCGGCTCTTCCATGGTCTCAACCTTGGCGCTCAGCTCGGCCACTTTCTCTTGGGCGGCGGCCAGGGCTTCGGCCTGCTCTCTGGCTTTGGCTTCGATCTCGGCCTCGACGGCAGCTTTGTCAGACACCGCTTTGGCGGCGGCTTCGGCCACGGCGATGGCAATGCGCTCGGCCTTGAGGCGTTCACCGGCAGAGGCTTCTCGGGCAGCGGCATCGGCGGCGGCGGCGGCAATCGCGGCGGGGTCAAAGTCGGGCGTGGTGAGTTTGCGCACCATGGGGCGCACCACCAAGAACAGGAACAACAAGAACAACAAGGCCACCACTGCGCTGTTGGCCATGCCGGCAATCGATTCGTCTTTGTACCAAGGCACGGCGTCGGGGTCGATTTGCGGCTCAAAACGGGTGGAAACCACCGTGACCACATCGCCACGGTCTTCTTTGAAGCCCACAGCACCGCGCACCAATTGGTTCAAACGCTCCAACTCTTCTTGGGTGTAGGGAATGGTGGTGGGGGTGGAGCCATCGGCGCCCTTTTCCACCTTCATGCCAGCGGGAATCGGGCGCTCGTTGATCAGCACACCCACACCCAGGCGCTGGACGCTGCCCATGGCGGTTTTGGTGTGGCGCACTTGGCGATCGAGTTCGTAGTTTTTGGTGCTGCGGGCGGTGACTTGCACGCCTTTTTCACTCTGACCTTTGGTCGGATCGGGGTTGTTGTCACCCGACGCAGCGGGGTTGATGTTGGGCACCGGCGGCGTGTTGCTGAGCGAGCCCGGGATGCCAATCGCGTCCCGCATGGTGTTGCGGTCTTCGACATACAACTCAGAACGGGTCTTAGAGCCCTCTTTGCGTTGGTCAAAGTCTTCGGTGGTGATTTCGTTTTGGTTGAAGTCCAGGGTCATGCTGACTTGGGCGCTGACATTGGCCTCGCCCACAATCGGCGCGAGCAACTGGACCAAGCGGGTGCGGTAGAGGTCTTCCATTTGCTGTTTTTGCTGCAACTGGGCGGATGTCAAACCCAGGGGCTGCTCGACCAGCATTTCATTCATCAGGGTTCCAAAGTTGTCCACCACCGACACGTTTTCGGGGGCCAAATAGGGCACGCTGGCCGACACCAACTGGATGATGGCAGTCACGTTGGCCGCCGACACGGCACGCCCAGGGGCGCGGGTGATGATGACCGAGGCTTTGGT
>CAXNFO010000263.1:0-3614 GCA_964201395.1 Limnohabitans sp. | reverse complement strand
GGGTGTGCCATTTCACATCGAAAACCAAGACACCTATTCGATCGTGAAAGACAAAATCCCCGAGGGCAAAACCATGTGCAGCCTGTGCAGCCGTTTGCGCCGGGGCATTCTGTACCGCGTCGCCGACGAGTTGGGTGCCACCAAAATCGCGTTAGGCCACCACCGCGACGACATCTTGCAAACGTTTTTTCTGAACATGTTTTTTGGTGGCAAGCTTAAAAGCATGCCACCCAAGTTGGTGAGCGATGATGGCCGCCACATGGTGATTCGCCCTTTGGCTTTTGTGGCCGAGCGCGACTTGGAGCGCTGGGCCGTGCACCGCGCATTCCCCATCATCCCCTGCACCTTGTGCGGCAGCCAAGACGGCTTGCAACGCCAGCAAGTGGGGGCGATGTTGCGCGAGTGGGAGAAAAAACACCCGGGCCGTTTGGACAATATGTTCAATGCCTTGCAGCACACCGTGCCCTCGCATTTGCTGGATGCCTCGCTGTTTGATTTTCAAGACCTCAAAGCCACCGGTGTGCCGCAACCAGATGGCGACACCGCCTTTGATGCGATGCCGCTGCCTGCCACGGGTTTGTCGGGGGTGCAGGTGGTGAATTTGGGGTGACGTTCGGATTGGTTTTTTGCGCGTGGCTTTGAACTCCCCCTCCTAAACCGCCATCTCGGGGTATGCAGGCCTCCTCCTGTCGCTGCGCTCCGATGTCGTCAGCCCGCACACCCACTCGTGTCGGTTTCTAAGTGGAGTTGGTTTGCCAATTGTTGGCGTGCACCCATCTCTTTGGCAGCACCGATGGTGGGTGCGTCGCCCGACAACATCGGAGCGCAGCGACTGGCGGAGGGCGGCGTGCCCGCCAGCGGGGCGGGCTCAGCACAAAGTGGGCTCAGCACCGAAGGGCAACTGACAAATAAAAAAACGGCCCGAAGGCCGTTTTCTTGCGGGGCAAAGAGCTTCAGCGCTTTTTGTAGCCCACCACTTTTTGCGTTTGCACGCCCAGGCCTTCGATGCCCACGGTCATCACGTCACCGGCTTTCAAAAACACCGGGGCAGGTTTGCCGTTTTTCTTGATGCCCATGCCCACGCCGGCTGGGGTGCCGGTGGCGATCACGTCGCCGGGGTACAGGGTGGTGAATTGGCTCACATAGCTCACCAACTTGGCCACATTGAAAATCATGTTCTTGGTGTTGCCGTTTTGCATGCGCTCGCCATTGAGCTCCATCCACAAGCCCAGCTTTTGCGGGCTGGCCACTTCGTCACGGGTGACCAACCAAGGGCCGATGGGGCCGAAGGTGTCGCAACCCTTGCCCTTGTCCCAGGTGCCGCCGCGCTCGATTTGGAACTCGCGCTCGCTCACATCGTTGATGGTGCAGTAGCCGGCCACATGGTCGATGGCGCTTTTTTGTGACACATAGCTGGCGGTGGTGCCAATGACCACGCCGAGTTCGACTTCCCAATCGCCTTTGACAGAACCTTTGGGCAGCATGACGTCATCGTCCGGGCCTTGGATGCAATCGACAAACTTGGAGAAAATGATCGGCTCTTTGGGCAGGGGCAAATTGGCCTCTGCGGCGTGGTCAGCGTAGTTCAGGCCGATGGCGATGAACTTGCCCACCTTGGCCACCGGGCAGCCCATGCGGGGCTTGCCTTTGACCAAGGGCAGGCTGTCGGTTTTGAGCTTGCCCAACTTGGCCAGGGCCTTGTCGTTGAGCTGATCGGGGGTGACGTCTTTGATGACCTTGCTCAGATCACGCAACTTGCCTTGTGCGTCGATGAGGCCTGGTTTTTCTTGGCCGGGTTTGCCGTAGCGAACGAGTTTCATGGGTTGCCTTTCTAAAAAATGGTGTGCACGGCATGCGGCCGTGTGCGGGTTGGAGTGTATCGGTTTGGCGCGCCGCGTTTGAACGCCAAAAGCACATGCGCGTCAGTAGGTGGAGCGCCCGCCAGAGAGGTCGAACACCGCACCGGTGGAAAAAGAGCAATCGTCGGTGCACAGCCAGGTGACCATGGCGGCGATTTCTTCCACCTTGCCAAAGCGGCCCATGGGGATTTTGCTCAGCATGAAAGCGATGTGCTCGGGCGTCATTTGGTCAAACATCGCCGTGTGCACCGCGGCGGGGGTGATGCAATTCACGCGCACACCGGTGTCGGCCAGTTCTTTGCCCAGCGACTTGGTCAGGCCAATCACCGCCGCTTTGCTGGCGCTGTAGGCGCTGGCATTGGGGTTGCCGTCTTTGCCCGCCACCGAGGCGATGTTGACAATGCGCCCGCTGTTGCGGGCACGCATGTGGGCCGATAACTCGCGGCAGCAATGGAACAAACCATGCACATTGATGTCGAACACTTGGCGCCAGTCGTCCACCGGGTAGTCCCACAGCTTGGTGTTGGGCCCGGTGATGCCAGCGCTGTTGACCAGCGCATCCACCGGCGCAATGGCCAGGGTTTGGGCGGTGGCTTGCACCACGCTGGCATGCTGGGCCACATCCACATGCACACACGCCACTTGGGCACCCGGATGGGCTTTTTTGAGTTGCTCCGCAGCCGTGCCCATGCCGCCGATGTCGCGGTCCCAAATGGTGATGCGTGCGCCCGAGGCCAGCATGCGTTGGCCAATGGCATAGCCCAAACCGGTGGCGCCACCGGTGATGACCGCATGGCGGCCTGTCATGTCGTATTGGTTCATGGTGTTCTGGTTGAGAGGTGAATGGAACAGGGGGTCAAATGGTCATGCCGCCATCGACCATGTAGGCGTTGCCGGTGGCAAACACCGATTCGTCGGACGCCAAAAAGGTGACGATGGGGGCGATTTCATGCGCCTGGGCCAAGCGCCCCATGGGTTGGCGGTTGATGAAGTCTTTGCGCGCTTGCACCGGGTCGGCGTAGCTGTTGATGCGGTCTTGCAGCGAGGGCGTGTCCACCGTGCCGGGGCAAATGCAATTGCAGCGAATGCCTTGGCGCACATAGTCGGCGGCCACGCTTTTGGTCAGGCCAATCACCGCGGCTTTGGAGGTGCCGTAAATGAATCGGCTGGGCAAGCCCTTGACGCTGGAGCACACGCTGGCCATGTTGATGATGCTGCTCGATTGGCCATGGTCTTTGAAGCGCTGCAGCATGCCGGGCACCACGGCTTGGATCATCCAAAACTGCGCCCGCACATTGAGTTGAAAGGCGAAGTCCCAATCGGCGTCTGTGGCTTCGAGCACCGTGCCGTTGTGCACAAAGCCCGCGCAGTTGAACAAGATGTCAATCGCCGGCAAGGCCGCCACTTGGCGCGCGATGGCCGCTTTGTCGAGCACATCCAGGGTGGCGGTGTGCACACCCGCGACGCCTTGGTAGCTCTCCAACAAGGCGGGGTTGACGTCGGTGGCCCAGACAGTGGCGCCCTCGCTGGCCATGGCCAGCGCAGCGGCTTTGCCAATGCCTTGGCCGGCAGCGGTGATGAGGGCGGTTTTTCCTTGGAGGCGTTGGCTCATGGTGCGGTGATCTCGGGTGGGGTTGGGGCGGTTGTTGAGGAATTGTGGCTGGCCCGGGGTTCATGCGGGCCGGTGTTCAAGATGGGGGCGTCAGGATGATTCGTGCAGCGGAAGCGAAACAAAAAGCAGTGTCGGGCCAAGGC
>CAXNFO010000262.1:0-3615 GCA_964201395.1 Limnohabitans sp. | reverse complement strand
CCGGGCCGGGCTTTGGTGTGCCCTTGTACGCCTTTCCGGCCGCCGCCCAGCAAGCCCAGCGCCAGGGCCGGCCGTGGTTCACCCGCCAGCAACTCGACACCTTGCCCGAGGCCCGCGCGGCCTTGGCCGGGCAAGAGATCGCCTGGCTGGCCGACCCGATCGATGCGCTGGTCTTGCACATCCAAGGCTCGGGCCAGGTGCGGGTGCAAGAGCCCGATGGCCGCAACCGCTGGGTGCGCTTGGCCTTTGCCGGGACCAATGGACAACCCTATCAAAGTGTGGGCCGCTGGCTGCTCGACCAAGGCCTGGTGCGCGACGCCAGCTGGGAGGGCATCAAAGCCTGGGTGTTGCGCAACCCGCAGCGGGCGCAAGAAATGCTGTGGGCCAACCCGCGCTATGTGTTTTTCCGCGAAGAGGCTTTGGGCGAAGGTGCCGACGATGCCGGCCCGCGCGGCGCCCAAGGCGTGCCGCTGACCGCAGGCCGCTCGATCGCGGTGGACCGCGAGTCCATCCCCTATGCCACGCCGGTGTGGATGGCCAGCAACGGGCCGGCGCTGCGGGTGCAGCGCCTGGTGTTTGCGCAAGACACCGGCAGCGCCATCGTGGGCGCCGTGCGGGCCGACTATTACGCCGGTGCAGGCGCTGCCGCCGGTGAATTGGCTGGGCGGGTGAAACAAAACCTGCGGCTGTGGGTCTTGTGGCCGCGCTGACAAGCCCCCGGCCTGCGCCTACACTGTCAGCCAGCCCCGTGCCAGGAGACAAGCCATGAACGCCCCGCTGCCCGAACACATCCGCCAAGCCCTGGAGACAGTGAGCTTGGACGACAAATACGCCCTCGACCAGGGCCGCGCTTTCATGAGCGGTGTGCAAGCCTTGGTCAAGCTGCCCATGTTGCAGCGCCAGCGCGATGCCTTGCTCGGCAAAAACACCGCTGGTTTCATCAGTGGTTACCGGGGTTCGCCCTTGGGCGGTTACGACCAAGCGCTGTGGAAGGCCAAGTCGTATCTGCAAGCGCAAAACATCGTGTTCCAGCCTGGCGTCAACGAAGAGCTGGCCGCCACCGCCTTGTGGGGCACCCAGCAACTGGGCTTTGCGCCCCCGGCCAGCCGCCGCTTTGATGGGGTGTTTGGCATTTGGTACGGCAAGGGCCCGGGGGTGGATCGCTGCTCGGACGTTTTCAAACACGCCACCATGGCTGGCACCACGCCATGGGGCGGGGTGATGGCGGTGGCCGGTGACGACCACGTGGCCAAAAGCAGCACCGCGGCGCACCAAAGCGACCACATTTTCAAGGCCTGCGGCATGCCGGTGTTCTTCCCGGCATCGGTGCAAGACATTTTGGACATGGGCGTGCATGCCTTGGCGCTGAGCCGCTTTGCCGGCGTGTGGTCGGGCATGAAAACCATTCAAGAGGTGGTCGAGTCCAGCGCCACCGCCACCATTGACGCCGAGCGGGTGAACATCGTGTTGCCGGCGTTTGACATGCCCGTCGGCGGCGTGCACATCCGCTGGCCCGATGACGCTTTGTCCCAAGAGCAGCGCTTGTTCACTCATAAGTGGTATGCCGCCTTGGCCTACATCCGCGCCAACCGGCTCAACCACAACACCACCCAAGGCCCCAACGATCGTTTGGGCTTGATGGCCAGCGGCAAGGCCTACAACGACACCTGCCAGGCCTTGCTCGACCTTGGGCTGGACGAAGCCGCCTGTCACCGCTTGGGCATTCGGGTGCACAAGGTGGGTGTGGTGTGGCCACTGGAGCCGCACAGCACGCGCGACTTTGCGCGCGGTTTGCAAGAGATTTTGGTGGTCGAAGAAAAGCGCCAAATGATCGAATACCAGGTCAAAGAGTGCTTGTACAACTGGCCCGATGGCCAGCGCCCCCGGGTGGTGGGCAAGTTCAATGAGCCAGCGGGCAACACCGACGGCGGCGAGTGGTCGCAAGACAACCCCAGCGCCAACACCTTGTTGCGCGCCCATGCCGACCTGACCCCATCGATGGTGGCGCGCGCCATTGCCAAGCGTTTGCTCGCCTTGGGCGTGGACGCCGATACCCGCGCCCACATCGAAGCGCACATCGCCGTGCTCGACGCCAAAGAGCGCGCCATGCAATTGCTGGAAATCAAGGCCGAGCGCCAGCCCTGGTTTTGCTCGGGCTGTCCCCACAACACCAGCACCCGCGTGCCCGAGGGCTCGCGCGCCATGGCCGGCATTGGCTGCCACTTCATGGCGCTGTGGATGGACCGCAGCACCGCCGGCTTTACCCAAATGGGCGGCGAGGGCGTGCCCTGGGTGGGCCAGCAGCCCTTCAGCCACGACACCCACATGTTTGCCAACATTGGCGACGGCACTTACTTTCACAGCGGCATGTTGGCGGTGCGCCAAAGCATTGCCGCCGGGGTCAACATCACTTACAAAATTCTGTACAACGATGCGGTGGCCATGACCGGCGGTCAGCGCGTGGGCGAAACCCCCGAGGGCCACTCGGTGATCCAAATCGCCCACAGCATGCGCGCCGAAGGGGCGCGGCGCATCGTCATCGTCACCGACGAGCCCGATAAATACGACGGCGTGGGCACCAATGGCGCGCCCGGCACCACCTTGGGGCTGCCCGAGGGCATTGCCATTGAGCACCGCGACGCGCTCGATCGTGTGCAGCGCGAGCTGCGCGAGGTCAAGGGCTGCACCGTCATCATTTACGACCAAACCTGCGCCACCGAAAAACGCCGCCGCCGCAAGCGCGGCACCCTGGTCGACCCGGCCAAGCGGGTGTTTATCAACGAGTTGGTGTGCGAGGGCTGTGGCGACTGCAGCACGCAAAGCAATTGCGTCAGCGTCGAGCCCTTGGAGACCGAGTTTGGCCGCAAGCGCACCATCAACCAAAGCACCTGCAACAAAGACATCAGCTGCGTCAAAGGCTTTTGCCCCAGCTTTGTCACCGTCGAAGGTGGCCAGATGCGCAGCACCAAACGCAAAGACGCGGCCAGCCCCGCGCTGCCCGAGGTGCCCGAGCCCACCCTGCCCAGCTTGGCCTCGGGCCAGCACTTGGGTGGCTACGGCATCGTGGTCGCGGGGGTGGGCGGCACCGGCGTCATCACCATTGGCCAGTTGCTGGGCATGGCCGGTCACCTGGAAGGCCTGGGCGTGGTCACCCAAGACTCAGCAGGTCTGGCCCAAAAGGGTGGCGCGACTTGGAGCCATGTGCTCTTGGCCGAATCTGCCGATGACATCCGCACCACCCGCGTGGGCGTGGCCGATTTGGTCATTGGCTGCGACCCCATCGTCAGCGCTGGCAAAGAAACGGTGCAGCGCATGCGCGCCGGGCGCACCCGCGTCGCCATCAACGACCACGGCACACCCACCGCCGCGTTTGTCAAAAACGGCGCTTGGGGCAACCCCAGTGAGGGCTGCGTGGCCGACGTGTTGCAAGCCATTGGCGGTGCCGATGCCGCAGCCCATTTGGGCGCGTTTGACGCCAACACCATCGCCACCCGCTTGATGGGCGACAGCATTTACATCAACCCCATGATCTTGGGCTACGCCTGGCAAAAAGGCTGGGTGCCCCTGCGCCGGGCATCGCTGCACCGAGCCATTGAGCTCAACGACGTGGCCGTG
>CAXNFO010000261.1:0-3617 GCA_964201395.1 Limnohabitans sp. | reverse complement strand
ATTTCCACCAAATGGCCCACCGCGCTGGTGACCACAAAGGTGTCGTTCTCGAAATGATCGTCGTGCTTTTCAAACTTGCCCGCGCTCGGCGTCAAGGCGCGAACGATGTCTTGTGCCACAGAGGGCTTCTCGGCGATGACCAGTGTTTTGCTCATGAAAAATGACTTCCTTGTGTTGCCTTGTGCCTGGGGCTTTGCGGGTCATGGCATGACCCTACAATGCGCCTCTCGTACGCGCACGCGCGCGCACGCATGTGCATGTGTATAAATTAACAGAGTTTTGACCTTGTCCAAAAACCCCTCCGTTTTGCCCCCATCGGGTCGTCGCATTCAAACCCGTCGTTCGGGCGTGCATGGCAAGGGCGTGTTCGCCGTTCAGCCCATCGCCCAAGGCGAGAAGGTGATTGAATATGTGGGCGAAGTCATCACCTGGAAAGAGGCCGATCGGCGCCACCCGCACGACCCCAAAGACCCCAACCACACCTTTTACTTTCACCTCGACGACAAACATGTCCTCGATGCCTTGTACGGTGGCAACTCATCGCGCTGGATCAACCACGCCTGCGAGCCCAACTGTGAAGCCGATGTGGAAGACAAGCGGGTGTTCATCAAAGCGCTGCGCGACATCCAGCCGGGTGAAGAACTCAATTACGACTATGGCTTGGTCATCGACAGCCCACTGACGCCTGAGCTCAAGGCCGAATACGCCTGCTGGTGCGGGGCGCCCAGTTGCCGCGGCACCATGCTGGCCAGCAGCGACGACGAGAAAAAATCCAAAAAGAACAAAAAGAAAAAGGATAAAAAGCGCCAGAAGTCCAAAGATAAACGCCGCGAACAACGGCGCAAGTCCAAATCAACCGAGCAAGGCTAAAGCCGATGTCGGCGTTGCCCCCTTGGAACGACCAGGCGGTGCAAGCCCTCACGAGCAGCGTTCACCGCCTTTGCCCCGACGCCTGCGTCGAGGTGGTGGCGCAAATCGACTCCACCAACAGCGAATTGATGCGCCGTGGACCTGTGCGCGACAACCCGTCCACCTTGTTGGTGGCCTTGTCGCAATCCGCTGGTCGGGGGCGCATGGGGCGGGCCTGGCAGTCACAACCCGGTGCAGGGTTGACCTTTTCCTGGGGCATGCACTTGGCACCCACCGATTGGTCGGGCTTGTCCTTGGCCGTGGGCCTGGCCTTGGTGGATGCCTTGGACCCAGATGGGCAATGGGGCTTGCAGCTGAAGTGGCCCAACGACCTGTGTTGGCAAAGCGCTGGCGCGGTGCGCAAGCTGGGTGGCATCTTGATCGAAACCCAAATGGCAGCCGCCAGCGCTGAAACACCGGCGCGGCGCTGGTGTGTGGTGGGTGTGGGCTTGAACTTGCAAACGCCCCAGATCAGCACCTCTGGCTTGGCCCCGGTGGGTTGGAACGAGATCACCGGTGAGTCCGCGCCCCATGGCCCCGACATCTTGCAAGCCTGCATGGCCGCCTTGGTACCGGCCTTGCGGGCCTTTGAGGTGCACGGCTTTGCGCCCTTGGCCGAGCGTTTTGCCCAGCGCGATGCCTTGCGCGGTCAAACGGTGGTTCTCAGTGATGGTCGCTCTGGCACCGCGCAGGGGGTGGATGCCCAAGGCGCGTTGCGGGTGCAAACGGCCCAAGGGCTGCAGTCGGTGCACAGCGCCGAGGTGAGTGTGCGCCCCATCGCTGCGCAGGGTGTGAGCCATGTTTGACCGCCGAGCTGTGGTGTTGCTGTTGTTGTGGGCCAACTTGATTTTTTGGGGCTGGTCCAACGGATGGTTCAGCGCTGTGGGTTGGGCGCCTGCCACTGAATCTGAGCCGCAGCGGATCGATCAACAGGTCACACCCTATAAGCTGCAATTGCTCAAAGATAAACCCCCCGTCGACACCACAACCCCAGGTCCCAACGACAGCAAATCCTGAGGGCTAGCGCTGGGGGCGTTAACGGTTGCTCACGATGGCTGCGGGCGTTGGCGCAAGCTGCGGCTGAGCAGCATCACCGGCACCAAGCCCACCAGCACCAGGGCCAGCGAGGGCAGGGCGGCTTCGGCCAAGCGTTCGTCGCGGGCCAATTGGTAGGCCATCACGGCCAAGGTGTCGGTGTCAAAAGGGCGCAGCATCAAGGTGGCGGGCAACTCCTTCATCACATCCACAAGCACCAGCAAGAACGCTGCCACCAGTGAGCGTTGTAGCAAGGGCATGTGCACCTTTTGTACCAGGGTGCGCGCCGAGGTGCCCAGCATGCGTGCGCTTTCGTCCAGGCTGACAGGGATGCGGGCGTAGCCGCTTTGCACCGACTGCAAAGCCACCGCCACAAATCGCACCAAATATGCCCACACCAAGCCCAAAACAGTCGCGGTGATCCAGATGCCCGCTTGGCTGTTGGGCCAGGTTTGTTGCAGCCAGCCCAAGGGCAGCAACAGCCCGACCACAATCACCACGCCGGGCACGGCATAACCCAGCCCAGCCCATTGCACCGCCCAGCGGCTGAGCCGGTGGCTGCGCAGGCGCGCTTGGTAGGCCAGGGCCAGGGCCAAGCCGACCGCCAGCACAGCTGTCATCGCGCCCAGGCGCAGGCTGTTCCAGGTCCAGTCGACAAAACGCATCCACGGTAAACCGGTGTCGCCCGCTTGGGCCAGGGCCGTGAGCAGCAGCAGCACCGGCACACCAAACCCCAGCAGCACGGGCATGCTGCACAAGGCCCAGGCCAGTGCGGCTTGGGCACCGCGCAGACGCATCGCCTGGGCCTCACTGCCGTGGGTGCCGCCGCTGGTGTTGGCAAAGCGCAAGCGCGATTGCGCCGAGTGCTCGAGCTTGAGCATCAAGGCCACCAACAACAGCAAGCTGGTGGCCAGTTGGGCGGCGGCCACCCGGTTGTCCATCACCAACCAAGCTTTGTAAATGCCGGCGGTGAAGGTTTGCACGCCAAAGTAGCTGGCGACGCCAAAGTCGGCCAAGGTTTCCATCAGCGCCAAAGCGGTACCCGCTGCAATGGCCGGACGGGCCAAGGGCAAAGCCAAGCGCCAAATGCGCCGCCACAGCGGCGCACCGAGCAAGCGTGCGGCCTCCATCAGCGGGGTGGCGCGCTCGGTCAAGGCGGTGCGCGCGAGCAAATACACATAGGGGTACAGGCTCATGCTGAGCACCAAGGCGGCACCCCACAGGCTGCGGATGTCGGGCCACAAGGCGCCTTGCATCCCGGTGGTTTGGCGCAGCCACATTTGCAAGGGGCCGCTGTACTGCAAAAAGTCGGTGTAGGCATAGGCCACGACATAGGCGGGCATGGACAGCGGCAGCAGCAGCGCCCATTCCAGGGTTTTGCGGCCAGGAAAATCAAACAAGCTCACGGCCAAGGCCGTGCCACTGCCCAGCACCACCACGCCAGCGCCCACCAGCAAGCACAGCAGCACGCTCGTCAAGGCGTAATCGGGCAACACGGTGTTGACCATCTCGCGCAAGATGGCAGCGCTGTCCGTGTCCCATTGCAGCCACGACGCCAGCACCATGAGCACGGGCATGAGCAGCAAGGCCGTGACCGCAGCCAGACTGGCGCTGGACAGGGGCAGCGAAGAAAGCGAGGGGCGACGCATGAGGGAGCCGATTGTAGGGACGCG
>CAXNFO010000260.1:0-3632 GCA_964201395.1 Limnohabitans sp. | reverse complement strand
TTGGTACAGCGCGATGTTCAACAGCTGCGCATCGAATTTAGCGCCCATGCGCTCTTGGTAATAGTCCCACATTTCGCGGGCGCGCTCTGGAACCAGCGTACCGGTGAACGGCATGCTGGGCCCATGGATACCCACCACAGTGAGGTGCGGCTCCACACCCGTGGCGTATTGGCGCTCTTGGCCCGCCATGAACAACAAAGAACATGCCGACAAGCACTGGCCCACCACCAATGTCGTCAAGCCCTGCCCTTGCAGCCAGCGTGCCATCGCCATGCCAGCGGGCAAATCGCCACCAGGTGAGTTGACCAAGATCAAGCGCTTGACTTCGCCACGCGCAAACTCTGCCCGCAACAGCCGGTCATCATGGCGCTCAATCACGCCCGACACGAACACATCGCTGCCCACGCGTTGAACCGTCATGGCGTTGGCAGCGCACATCCATGAGAAAAAACCCAGAGCGATCCACTTCAGGCCAGCCGCTGCCAAGTTGCGCCACACATGCGAAAGTACTCTTCCGAGCACTGGCAAACCGCATTTTTCGGCATCACCGAAAGTATGTGTTTTTGAAAAAATGTGTGTGCTGTTCATATCGCCCCCACCGGTATCGGTATGGGTATGAATCAGCAAAAAATGTGCCCTTTGCAGTCGCCTACTTTTGGTTGCGTCGCTCGAAAATTGCGGAAAAATTGCGCACCTTTGAACTCATGGGCGTGCACGGTTTTTTGACACATCGACACGCCATCGCACCCGAAAAAGTGCATGCACGTCAGAACCGCGCTATGCGTTCAGAAGTCCTGCGAAAATATCTGAATGACTCCTTCTTACATCCTCACTTTGTCGTGCCCCGACCGCCCGGGCATCGTTCACGCCGTTTCAGGTTTTTTGCTCGAGCGCGGCGGCAACATCGAAGAAGCCGCGCAATACAGCGACTTGGCGACCGGCTTGTTTTTCATGCGGGTGCGCTTTGTGTGTGACCAAGCCACCGAGGCGGTGCTGCGTGCGCAACTGGCAACGATGGCACCCAGCTTTGACATGCGCTGGGACTTGCATGCGAGTGGCCAAGCCATGCCCTGCGTGATCATGGTCAGCAAAGAGGGCCATTGCCTCAACGATTTGCTGTTTCGCTGCAAGAGCGGTTTGCTGGACGTGGATGTGCGCGCCATCATCAGCAACCACCGCGACTTTTACCAGCTGGCTGCCAGCTACAACGTGCCCTTTCACCACATCGAAGTCAACGCCGCCAACAAGGCCCAGGCGGAAGCGCGCCAGCTTGAAATCATCCACGCTGAAGGCGCGCAATTGGTGGTGTTGGCGCGCTACATGCAAATTTTGTCCAATGCCATGTGCGAGCAGCTGGCGGGCAAAGCCATCAACATCCACCACAGTTTTTTGCCCAGCTTCAAAGGAGCCAAACCCTATCACCAAGCCCACCACCGTGGGGTCAAGCTGATTGGTGCGACGGCCCATTACGTCACCGCCGACTTGGGCGAAGGGCCCATCATTGAGCAAGACGTGGCTCGGGTGGACCACAGCAAAACCGTCGAAGACCTCAGCGCCTTGGGCCGAGACACCGAAAGCCAAGTGCTGGCCCGCGCCGTCAAGTGGCACAGCGAGCACCGTGTGCTGCTCGATGGCCACAAGACCGTGATCTTTAAATGAGTTCTCGCATCCCACCCATCCAGTGCCTGCTCACCTTTGAGGCGCTGGCCAGGTTGCGCTCGGTCACGCTCACTGCCGAAGAGCTGTTTGTCACGCCCAGCGCGGTCAGCCACCGGGTCAAGCAGCTCGAGCAGCTGTTGGGTGTCAAGCTGTTCGGTCGTGCCGATTTTTCCTTGACCTCTGAGGGCAATGAATACCTCTCCCATGTGCGCCAAGGTTTGGCCAGCCTGGAGCGCTTTCCCGGTCAAGATGGCGTAATGAACACCGGCAAACGCAAATTGCGTTTGGCTGTGACCCCCACCTTTGCGCGCTCGATCTTAATGCCGCGCTTGCGCCAATTCACCGAGGCTTATCCAGAGATAGACCTGACTTTGCAAGTGACCATACCGTTGCTGGATGTGGTGGCAGAGGACGCCGACTTGACGGTGCGCTTTGGCACAGGCCGCTACTCAGATTTAGAACATGTGTGCATCCTCAAGGACGAGGTCACCCCTGTGGCTTCTCCTGCTTTTGCGCGCGAATTTGGCCCTTTTGATGAACCCGAAGATCTCAAAGAAGTCACTTTATTGCGCAGCCCATTAGAGCCATGGCGAACCTGGTTTGCAGCCCATGAACAAGACTGGCCCGAACCCTTGGATGGCTCTTGCATGAACGATGTGGGCTTGGTGTGTGAAGCGGCAGCGCAAGGCCTTGGTGTGGGCTTGGTGCGCCTCAAACTGGCAGCCCCGTGGCTTGAAAATGGCAGTTTGGTCAGGTTGTTTGACAGCCAAATTCCAAGCCCCCACGCCCACTATTTGTGCTGGCGAACAGGTACCATGGACAGGTGGGAGTGTGCTGCATTCGCGCAGTGGTTGGAGCAAGCGGTTCGTTGAGTTTGCCCGCTGTGGCCGCACCCACACATGCGGCTTTGCATTGCTGTTCGCCAGGCCTGAACAACATCTCTGCGCACCCTGATGGGGTGTTTGACTGCATGCCATGACCTTGCCTGATCCGTCTACAGCCACCACCACAGCACCCAAGCATCTGCCCCCAACCCCACCCATTGGCGCGCGCTGGCGCACCACGCTGGTGGGAACGCTGATGGGCTTGATCATGCTGGCGCTGGGCAGCTTTGTGGTGTTGATGTCACAGCACTTGGCCCAAGAGCAAGCCCAAGAGGCGCTTGAGCGGTCTTTGCTGCGCCAAGCGCAAGACATCTTGAAGTTTCGCAATTTCTACACCACCGAAATCATGGCGCCAGCCCAATCCAGCGGGGTTCGCGTTTCACACGATTTCAAAGACAAGCCCGGCACATTGCCCTTGCCGGCCACCTTGGTGATTGAGCTGGGCCATTTTTTCAACCAGGAAGAGAAAGGCAGCAGCACGGCCTACTACAGCGACATGCCGTTTCCTTGGCGCGCGCTGCAGCGTCAACTCGATGGTTTTCAAAAAGAGGCCCTGGCGGCGCTGCGCCAGAACCCAGATCGCCCCTTCATCCGCGAGGAACAACGCAATGGCCAAACCTTTGTGCGCCTGGCCGTGGCCGACCGCATGCAAGAGGCTTGTGTGAGCTGTCACAACACCTACCCCCAGTCCCCGTTCACGGAATGGAAATTGGGCGATGTGCGTGGCGCGTTGGAAGTGTCAATGCCCATCTTGCCCACGCGCACCAACACCCATCAGCGGATCAACTTCACCTTGGGCATATTGACTTTCGTGGCCATGCTGGGCTTGTTTTTGTTTTGGCGCGCGCTGCGCTCAGCCGACTTGCATTTGCAAACGGCTGAGGGTTTGGCGGCCAAGTACCAAGAGAGCAACATCGCTTTGCGCGCAGAAGTCATGCAACGTGAAACCATGGAGCAAGGCTTGCGCGACAGCCAAAAAGACCTGATCGAGGCCAAAGCCAAGGCAGACTCCGCCAATGAATTGAAAAGCCAGTTCCTGGCCAATATGAGCCACGAAATTCGCACCCCCATGAACGGCGTGGTGGGCAT
>CAXNFO010000259.1:0-3660 GCA_964201395.1 Limnohabitans sp. | reverse complement strand
AAGGCGCCGGCAAACACGCCCGAGCCCATCATCACCGGCACAAAACGCGAGCCTTCTTCGTTGGTCCAAAAAGCCACCTCAATGGGCGCTTCGGTTTCGATGCCATGGTCGTTCAAGCAGCGCACCACCTCCAAGCCAGCGAGCACGCCGTAATTGCCATCGAACTTGCCTCCCGTGGGTTGGGTGTCGATGTGGCTGCCGGTCATGATGGGCGGCAAAGCGGGGTTGCGCCCGGGCCGGCGCATGAACACATTGCCAATTTGGTCCACCGTCACCGACATGCCGGCTTCGCGGCCCCATTGGGTGACCAGATCGCGGCCTTGGCGGTCCAAGTCGCTCAAGGCCAAACGGCACACCCCACCTTTGGCGGTCGCGCCAATGTGGGCCAAGGTCATCAAGGCGTCCCACAAGCGTCGGTCATTGATGCGCAAATCGGGCAAGGGGCTAGGGCTGGGTTTCATGGTGGGTGGCTTTGCAAAAGTCAATCAATTCAGTGGCGCTGCGCGGTCGGCACAGGCAAGGTGCCAGCCGCTGCCCGCGCATCCCAAACCGCGTGGATCAAGCTGGGGGTGAAGCGGCTTGTGCCATGATATCTGCCATGCCCACGCCACCCAACCCACCCGACCACAACGCGCTCGCCAGCCCGCCAAAGGTGCGCCTGCAAACCCTCACCGCTGAGGCCTTTGCACCATACGGACAGGTGCTGCAACTTGATGCCGCTGGCCAGCGCGCCATCAACCAAGGCACCAGCGCGCGTTTGGATCTTCCCGCCGCTTTGGACTTGCACGGCAACAATGGCCAAGCGGTGTTGGCGGTGTTCCATGCCCAAGCGCAAAGCACCGACACGCCCTGCGGCATGCTCGAGCGCCACCGCTGGGGCAGCCAAAGCTTTGTGCCGCTGAACGCGGCCCGCTGCCGCTTGTGGGTGGCCTTGGGCGACGCCGCCCCCGACATGCACACCCTGGCGTGTTTTGAGGTCAGCGGTCAACAAGGCTTCACGCTGCACAAAGGTGTCTGGCACCACCCCTTGATGGCTTTGGACGCGGGGCCGTTTTTGGTCATCGAGCGCCAAGGCCCGCAAGAGGACTGCGAGGTCTTCAGCCTGCCCTCGCCCGTCCGCTTGAGCCCCCGCTGAATGCAGGCTGTCCCGCATGCCGGGCTCAAGCCCAGTTGGCGTGGAGTTGCTCAGCCAAACGCACCAGGCTGCGGTCGGAGCCCACTGGCCCAACCAATGACATGCCCAGCGGCGCCCCCAGGCGCTGAGCCAGGGGCAAGCTCAGCTGTGGCAAGCCCGCCAAGCCGGCACCGCAGAGCATGCGGGTGGCGCGGTTACGGTAATCGTCCAAGTCGGCTTCCGAAGTGCTGATCAGCGGCGCCACATCGGGCATGGTGGGCATCAGCAGCACGCCGTCGGTGCCCAAGATGGCGGCGATGTGTTCGCGCCAGCGTTGCCGAAACGCCTGGGCCGCAGCCACTTTTTCGTCGCTGATTTCAGACGCCCACTGAAAGCGCTCGGCCACGCCAGGCCCCAGCACCGGCGCGAAACGCCGGATGAAGCCCCCGTCCACATCCCAGGCCTCGCTGCCTTGGATAGCGCGAAAGTGCCAGAACATGGTGTCAAAGTTGTCCAGGGCGATGTTGATGGGGCGGGCCTTGCCCAAGCGGTCTTCAATTTTGGCGCGCACCGGCTTCAAGGCCTTGACCGCCGCCGGCGTGGCCAAACCCCATATGTCGTTGGGCACCAGCAAACGCACATTTTTCGGCAAGGGATGGACATCTTCGCCGAACAACACATTCGCCACCCGGGCGAAGGTGGACACATCACGGGTGAACCAACCGCAGGTGTCCAAGCTGGGCGACAAGGCCAGGGTGTCGTCCAAGCTGATGCGGCCGTGGCTGGGGCGCATGCCCACCAAACCGCAGTGGTTGGCTGGTGCCCGCACCGAGCCTCCGGTGTCCGAGCCCAGGGCAAAGTCGCACAGGCGGTTGGACACCGCCGAGGCCGAGCCCGATGACGAGCCGCCGCTGATGCGCAAGGGGTCAGCGCCATTGATGGGCGAGCCAAAGTGGGCGTTTTGCCCGTTCATGGAATAGGCCAACTCATCGGTGATGGTTTTGCCGGCAAAGCGCGCACCGGCGTCCAGCAGTTGCTGCACCACGGGGGCGGTGCGCTGTTGGATGCCCGACAGTGCCAGCATGAAGGGCTGACCACCACTGGTCGGATAGCCTTTGACGTGGTAGAGGTCTTTCACCCCAAAACTCAAACCCGCCAAGGGCCCGGTGGGCGCGTTGGGCACCGGGGCCGTGGGATAGGGCATGAAGGCGTGGGCGGTGTCCCACAAGGCGTCGGTGTGGTGGTTCATGGTGGTGAGGCTGAAGGAAACATCAAAGCGTCTGCGGGTCCAGGGCGCGCAAGCAGCGCACGCTGTGGTTGTCGGCCAACCAGCTGACGTCGGGGGGGGCCACTTCGCACGCGGGCTGGGCCCACTTACAGCGGCTGGCAAAGGCGCAACCGGGGGGCAAAGCGGCCAAATCGGGTGGTGAGCCGGCAATGGTTTCGAGCCGCTGCCCTTTGGCCAAGGCACCGTCGGCACGGCTTTGCAACAAGGCCCGGGTGTAGGGGTGGCGCGGTTGGCGCAGCAAAGTGCGGGCGGGCCCCTCTTCCACAATCCGACCGGCATACATCACCGCAATGCGGTCGGCCACCTCGACGGCGGCGCCAATGTCGTGGGTGACAAACACCACCGCCAGGCCCAGGTCTTTTTGCAGCTCGCGCAGCAACAACAAAATTTGAATTTGCACCGTGGCGTCCAGCGCCGTGGTGGGCTCGTCGGCCAACAGCAATTGGGGCTTGCACGCCAGGGCCAGGGCGATCATGGCACGCTGGCGCATGCCGCCTGACATTTCGTGCGGATAGGCCTGCAGCCGCCGCTCGGGACTGGGGATGCGCACCCGCTCAAACAAGGCCAAGGCGCGCTGCTGGGCCTCTGCGGCGCTGACGTTTTCGTGGCGGCGAATGGTCTCGGTGATTTGCTGGCCCAGGCTGTACACCGGGTCCAGGGCCAGCAAGGGCTCTTGGAAAATCATCGACGCCACACGGCCCCGGTAGCTGCTGAGCTCACTGGGCGAGAGTTGCAACACCTGTTGATCGCCGACGCGAATGCTGCCGGCAATCTGCGTGCTTTTTTCCGCATGCAAGCGCAGCAGGCTGCGCAGGGTGACGCTTTTGCCCGAGCCCGACTCGCCGATCAAGGCCACCACCTCGCCGCGCTGCACCCGCAAGTCCACGCCGCTGACCGCTTTCACCGGCTTTTTGCCGCCGGTGAAAGTGACATGCAGTTGCTGGACCTCCAAAAAACAATCGGTGGAAGGCGCGCTGCTCATGCCACACCTGCCTGCGCGGTTTGCGCTGAAAGGCCTGCCGGGGCGAGCGGGTGGTCGCTGCCAGGCACATGCATCCAACACGCCACCTGTTGACCCTGGGCGGTGTCGGCCAACACCGGCATCTTTTGGCTGCACACGGCTTGGGCGTGGACACAGCGCGGGTGAAAGCGGCAACCCGAGGGCGGGTTGATGGGGTTGGGCGGGTCACCGGCCAAGGGCGGTTTTTCGGTGCGCTTGTCCGGGTCCAGGGTGGGGATGGACGAGAGCAAGGCTTGG
>CAXNFO010000258.1:0-3687 GCA_964201395.1 Limnohabitans sp. | reverse complement strand
GAAGACTTCTTTATTTACTTGCGTGACAGCTTTGACGCCTTGTATGCCGAAGGTGCCGACAGCCCCAAGATGATGAGCGTGGGCATGCACTGCCGATTGCTCGGCCGCCCTGGCCGCATCGTGGCGCTGCAAAAGTTCATGGACCACATTGAGCGCCACGACCGGGTTTGGGTCTGTCGGCGCATCGACGTGGCCCAGCATTGGCGCCAAGTCCACCCCTACCAGGAAACACCATGACACTCAGCCTTGACCAACTGAATGCGATGCCGCCCGCTGCGGCATTGCAGGCCTTGCATGGCTTGTACGAGCACTCCGATTGGATCGCCGAAAAAGCCCTGGCCCAGCGCCCCTTCGCCAGCGCCGCACACCTGAAACAAGCCATGGTGCAGGTGCTGCGCTCTGCGGGTCGTGAAGCGCAGCTCACGTTGATCCGTGCCCACCCCGAATTGGCCGGCAAGGCCATGCTGGGCAACGCCCTGACCGCCGCCTCCACCGATGAGCAAAGCCGCGCGGGCCTGACCCACTGCAATGCGCAAGAGCTGGCCCAGATCCAACAACTCAACCGCGACTACAACGCCAAATTTGGCTTTCCCTTCATCTTGGCGGTGCGGGGCCCGCGCAGCCAGGGGCTGAACCGTGCACAAATCATCGCCACCTGGCAAAGGCGTTTGGGCAACCCGGTGGACTTTGAATTCGCCGAGGCCTTGCGCAACATCCACCGCATTGCCGAAATTCGCCTCAACGACAAACTCGGCGTTCACCCCGACCTGGGCCAAGAGGTCTGGGACTGGCACGAGTGGCTGGCGCAATTCAGCGACCCCGGCTTTGCCGAGCGCGGTGAGTTGACGGTCACCTACCTCACCGCCGCGCACCAAGCTTGCGCCCAAACCCTCACTTTGGGCATGCAAGCCTGCGGCTTTGACGAGGTCCACACCGACGCGGTGGGCAATGTGGTGGGCGTCTATCACGGGGCATCGCCCAAGGCCCAACGCTTGCTCACCGGCTCGCATTACGACACGGTGCGCAATGGGGGCAAGTACGACGGGCGCTTGGGCATCCTGGTGCCCATGGCCTGTGTGCGCGAACTCGCCCGCCAGGGTCGGCGCTTGGCCCACGGCATTGAGGTGGTGGCCTTTGCCGAAGAAGAGGGCCAACGCTACCGGGCCACGTTTTTGGGCTCTGGGGCCTTGGTGGGTCAGTTCAATCCCGCTTGGCTGGATCAAACCGATGCCGACGGCATTGCCATGCGCGAAGCCATGGCCCAAGTGGGGCTGAACCCCCAGGCCATTGGCGCCTTGCAACGCGACCCATCCCGTTACCTGGGGTTTGTGGAAGTCCACATCGAGCAAGGCCCGGTGCTCAACGAACTGGACATGCCCTTGGGCGTGGTCACCAGCATCAACGGCAGCGAACGTTATTTGTGCGAGATTCACGGCATGGCCAGCCATGCGGGGACCACACCCATGGACCGCCGCCGCGACGCCGCCGTGGCCATGGCCGAATTGGCCTTGTACATGGAGCGGCGTGCCGCGCGCGACGGCGACTCGGTGGCCACCATCGGTCAGTTGCAGGTGCCCAATGGCTCGATCAATGTGGTGCCGGGTCGCTGCCAATTCAGCTTGGACATGCGCGCCCCGCTCGACGCCCAACGCGACGCCCTGGTGGCCGATGTGATGGCCGAGTTGGACGCCATTTGCCAGCGCCGTGGGGTGCGCCACCTGACCGAAAAAGCCATGAGCGTTTCGGCCGCACCCAGCCACCCCGAATGGCAACAGCGCTGGGAAAACGCGGTGACCGCTTTGGGCTTGCCGGTGCACCGCTTGCCCAGCGGCGCGGGCCACGACGCCATGAAACTGCACGAAGTCATGCCCCAGGCCATGCTGTTTGTGCGCGGCGAAAACAGCGGCATCAGCCACAACCCCTTGGAGAGCGTGAGTGGCGATGACCTGCAACTGGCCATCGACGCCTTTGCCCATTTGCTCGACCACTTGCACGAAACACCCACACCATGAACCACCACGCCCAAATCGATACCTGGATTGACCAGCACTTTGACGAAGAAGTCGGCTTTTTGCAGGCCTTGGTGCGGGTGCCCACCGACACCCCACCGGGCAACAACACCCCGCATGCCCTGCGCACGGCCGAATTGCTGCGCGCCATGGGCATGGCGGTTGAGGCCCATGAGGTGCCTGCCGCCGAAGTGCAGGCCCAAGGCTTGGAGTCGATCACCAACTTGATCGTGCGCCGCCGCTATGGCGACGGCCCCACCATTGCCCTGAATGCGCACGGCGATGTGGTGCCCCCCGGCGAGGGCTGGCGCCACGATCCGTATGGCGCTGAAATTGTTGACGGCCAGATGTTTGGCCGCGCCACGGCGGTCAGCAAATGCGACTTCGCCACCTTCACTTTTGCGGTGCGGGCGCTTGAGTCCCTGGGCTTGCCGCTCAAAGGGGGGGTGGAATTGCACTTCACCTACGACGAAGAATTCGGTGGCGAACTCGGCCCCGGTTGGTTGCTCGAAAAGGGGTTGACCAAGCCCGATTTGATGATGGCCGCAGGCTTCAGCTACCAAGTGGTGGTGGCCCACAACGGTTGCCTGCAACTCGAGGTGACAGTGCACGGCGAGATGAGCCATGCCGCCATTCCTGATAGCGGCGTGGACGCTTTGCAAGGCGCGACCCACATCTTGAACGCCTTGTACGCGCTGAATGCCGATTACCTCAAGGTCACCTCCCAAGTGGAGGGCATCACCCACCCCTATTTGAATGTCGGTTTGATCCAAGGCGGTACCAACACCAATGTGGTCCCCGGCAAAGTGGTCATCAAGCTGGATCGGCGCATGATCCCCGAGGAAGACCCCGCGCAAGTGGAAGCGCATTTGCGCGAAGTGATCGCCAAAGCGGTGGACAGCTTCAAGCCGCCCCGGGGAGGAAGTCACATCCGCGCCGATGTCAAACGCCTGTTGCTGGCGCGGGCCATGGTGCCCCTGAGTGGCAACCGCCCCTTGGTCCAAGCTTTGCAAAAACATGGCACCGAGGTCTTTGGCGAGCCCATCCCGGCTGTGGGCACACCGCTCTACACCGATGTGCGCTTGTATGTGGAGCGCGGCATCCCCGGCGTGATTTATGGCGCGGGGCCACGTACCGTGCTGGAGTCACATGCCAAAAGGGCCGATGAGCGGCTGAATTTGCAAGACCTGCGCCGCGCCACCAAGGTGGTGGCGCGCAGTTTGTTGGATTTGCTCAGCTGAGCCCCTGTGCCAATAACCCAACCCTTACACCCGATGCCAACCCCAGCACCCACTTCTACTGAGGTGGGCACCGCTCCTCCTCGGGTTTTCATGGGGTGGCGCCGCACCCAAACTGTATACAATTTTGTATGGATTGATCGATCCTGCGCGCCAGTCCCGCGCTGCCCTCCCAGGCACAAAGGCGAAAGGGGTGCAAGGTGCACCAATGAGGATTGGCAATGCACACCGCAGGTGCGGCGCAGGTTGCCAGATGGGGGAAAATGCGCGTTGACCCCCCAGCGACCTGCCCATGCTGGGCATCTATATTGCTAAACCCTTTCACCATCATTAGGAGTTTCCATGTCCAAACGCCCCTTCCTCAAACTTTCCCTGTTGGCCACCTTGGCCCTGTCAGCCACCTGGGCCCAGGCCCAAACCACCCCGATCAAATTCCAACT
>CAXNFO010000257.1:0-3700 GCA_964201395.1 Limnohabitans sp. | reverse complement strand
CCAAATTGCGCCAAGGTGGTCCAGGTTTTTTGGCCGTTGACGATGAATTTGTCACCCACGCGCTCGGCGCGGGTTTTGAGCGAGGCCAAATCCGAGCCCGAGCCTGGCTCGCTGTAGCCTTGGCTCCACCACACCTCGCCGCTGGCAATACCCGGTAAAAAACGCTGCTGTTGCTCGGGCGAGCCAAAGGCCATGATGACAGGCGCCACCATCACTGGGCCAAACGGCACGACGCGTGGCGCACCGGCCAAAGCGCACTCTTCTTCAAACAAATGTTTTTGCACCGCGTTCCAACCTGGGCCGCCAAACTGGGTGGGCCAGCCGTAGCCCAACCAACCTTTTTTGCCCAAAATCTTGGCCCAGGTTTGCATGTCTTCACGCGACAAACGCAAGGCGTTGTGCACCTTTAGGGATATGTGAGCGGGCAAAGAGGCATGCACCCAAGCGCGAATGTCTTCGCGAAAGGCTTGCTCTTCGGGGGTGAATTTCAGGTCCATGTCATCTCTCCATGAGGCGCTGTTGTGGGCGCTGGTGTTCGTGCACTTTTAGCACGATCGTGCGATTTTGCCGCAAAGCCAGCCTGGGCTGTGGCCTTTCGTGATAATTCCAGTCATGCGCAACATCGTGATTTTGATTTCTGGCAGCGGCTCCAACATGGCGGCCATCGCCCAAGCGGCCCAGCGAGAAGCTTGGCACCAGAAATTTCAAGCCTGTGTGTGTGCCGTGATCAGCAATCGGCCCGATGCCAAAGGTTTGCTGATGGCCACTGAGCTGGGCTTAGCAACCCAAGTGGTGGACCACCGGGCTTTTGCCGACCTAGCGGACCCGCGCGCGGCGTTTGACCAAGCTTTGATGCAGGCCATCGATGTGCACCAACCCGCCCTGGTGGTGTTGGCCGGTTTCATGCGCATCCTGACCCCGGTTTTTGTGGCGCACTACGCGGGCCGCTTGATCAATGTTCACCCCTCTTTGCTGCCCGCATTCCCGGGCCTCAACAGCCACCAAAGGGCCATCGATGCCGGGTGTCGCTTTGCCGGGGCCACGGTGCACCACGTGACCGCCGATTTGGACCATGGGCCCATCCTGGCACAAGCCGTGGTTCCGGTCCTACCCGGTGATTCCGCAGACAGCTTGGCCGCCAGGGTGCTGACACAAGAACATTTGATGTACCCCCAAGCAGTGGCGAAGCTTTTGCAGTCAGCCAAAAGTTAAGGGTGAAAAACATGATGTAATTTTTAGGGCCATGGAGCCCTGTCTATACTGGCTAACTCGCGAGCAAAAAATATTTTTAGGACTTACTCTTGTTCTGGGCCAGTTTTATGATCCTGCCTTGCGAGGGCCTCCTGGCATGGTCCGCAACATAAACTGATCAAACAAGGGAACCGTGAATGCTGTGTCGCCGTGGGCAGGGCTATATATCATTCCCTTTTTGATCAAGCTAGAGCGCAAGGGTGCGATGGTCTGGACTTTGACGCCAAGCCGTTCTGCAATGCCGCCAGAGCGCTGATTACCAGTTCCCATCTCTGCCAAAGCGCTGAGATAGTCTTTCTCCCTTGGGGTGAGTCGGTCAAAACGCACGCGAAAAAAACTTTGATCCAAGCGAGCGGTGGACGCGACGGTGGTCCGCTGTATGAGCGGTAAATCAATTGGCGATTGTTCGGCCATGTTCCAGGATTGATACCCCCACTCCTGTAAAAAGTAAGGGTAGCCCTGAGTGACTCGAAAAATTTCAGCCAATGCACCAGACGTGAATTTCACGCTTTGAGTCGCTACCGGTCCTTGTAGAGCAAATGTCGCATCTTCCATTGAAAGCGCACCGACCTCTGGATATGTGAACAATCGCTCCGCATAAGATTTGGACTTGCCTGCCAAACCTACCAACTGTGGCAAACCAGCACCAATCAGCACCAATGGCAAACTTCGCTGAGACACCTTGTGAATAGCCATGATGAGAGCACTCATCTCAATTTCAGTCATGTATTGAAGCTCGTCAACGATGATCGCAATAGCTCTACCACGGTCTGCAGCTGCTTCCCCCACAGCCACAAACAACTCACCCAAATCCGCCTCAAGGTCACCACTGTCTGCAGAGCCAGTTTCGGGGTCGATGTCAAGGCCAAATTCTGCATCTCCCACTTTCACTTTGACTGCGCTAATGAAGCTGCGCAAGACGCGCAAGCCTCTTTTGACTTTTTGACTGGCGTTCTGTATGCGATCAAGTGCAAACAGCGTTTGACGCAATGGTGGCAACAACAGCAATGGCAATGGCTTGTTCTCATGAGCCTCGATCAACAAGGCGTGGTAGTCGTGGGCCTCTGCCATTTCACGCACACGGTTCAGAAGCACAGTTTTGCCCACACCACGCAGGCCAACCATGAACATGCTTTGTTCACTGCGGCCTGCCTTGACTCGGGCCAGCAGCACCTCAACTTTTCGCAACAGTTCAGAGCGCCCTGCCAACTCAGGGGGCGGATTACCTGCACCAGGCGAAAAAGGATTGGTGAGTGGGTTCATATATCGAAATTACCATGGTTTATCTGAATTTTAAGTAAACCATGGTAACTTAAATAAAACCGGTCTTAATTGCAGGTAATTCTTCGCATTTTTAATTTTTCAAGGTGCGAGAGATGCCATTGATGGATATTGACCGTTGGGCGGCTTACAACACTTGAACCCCTTCAGGCACACCATTCATCTGCGTTTATTTGAAAGTCTGTCTAAGCCGCCAACCTTGAATTGCGCGGCAAATGGGCCATCAAGAACTCCATTTGGTCGTCCAGGATGCGGCGGTTGCGCAAGATAAAGTCTTCCCACAAGGTGGGCACATACGGCGTGTAGAGCAAGGGCATTTTGGCTTGCTCAGGGGTGCGGCTGCTTTTGCGGTGGTTGCAAGCGCGGCAGGCGGTGACCACATTCATCCAGTGATCCACCCCGTTTTGGGCAAACGGGATGATGTGCTCTCGGGTGAGTTCGGTTTCGTGAAAATGGTCGCCACAATAAGCGCAGATATTGCGGTCGCGCGCAAACAATTTGGCATTGGTCAAGCCAGGGCGCAAATCAAAGGGATTGATGGATGGCACGCCTCGGGTGCCGATGATGCTGTTGACCGCAATGATGGACTGCTGGCCCGTGATGGCATTGTGGCCACCCCGAAAAACGGCGATTTCGCCCCCTGACTCCCAACGAACTTCGTTGGAGGCGTAATGAATCACCGCCTGTTCCAGCGAGATCCACGACTGGGGCAATCCCTGGGCCGAGAGTTTCAAGACCTTCAATCCACACCTCCATGATGGTTTAAAACCGGATGCGCTTTCTGATTGCGCCCACCTGTGGTCAACGCAATGTCTCAATGCGAGACAATATAACCTGTTTCAATGGCGCCTCTATGACGCCGCACTGGCCCCATGCGCATTCTTCACGGATTCCAACCCCAGCAACGTTTTCCCCACTGTGCCCTGACCATTGGCAACTTTGACGGGGTGCACCGTGGCCACCAAGCCATGTTGGCTTTGCTGCGCTCTGAAGCCGAGCACCGGGGCTTGCCCAGTTGTGTGCTGACCTTTGAGCCCCACCCCCGTGACCACTTTGCGCGCAAGGCCCACAACCCCAGCTTGGCACCAGCCCGCATTGCCACCCTGCGCGACAAATTGAGCGAGCTGGCCGCTTGCGGCATCGACCAGTGTGTGGTCTTGCCCTTCCA
>CAXNFO010000256.1:0-3705 GCA_964201395.1 Limnohabitans sp. | reverse complement strand
GCTGAACCAAGGCCAATGGCTCGTCGGTGGTCAACAGCGCGCCTTGGTGCCCTCGGCTTGGATTGAGCGCATGCGCCAACCCCAAGCCCTGGCCCCGTTTTACGGTTGGCTCAATTGGCTCAACCCCCACGGCAAGGCGTTTCCGGGTGCCAGCGAGGGCAGCCAATTCATGTTCGGTGCGGGCGGAAACTATGTGTGGATCGAGCCCGCCCACCAAGCGGTGGTGGTGGTGCGCTGGATCGACCCGGCCCATTTCCCAGGCTTTGTCAGCCGCATGGCGCGTGCCCTGGCCGACTTCAGCGGTGGGCGTTGAAGGCTTCGTTGGTGCTGAGATAGATGCGGCTGGCCAAGCGCCGGCCCAAATCGGTCTGACCCAAGCGGTCCATCACCGGGCCCTTGACCTCGGCCATGCTCAAGTTCACGCCTTGGAGGGACAAGCTGCGCTCCAACTCGTCGAGCATGATCAAAGCGGTGGTGTCGATGCGGTTGACCGCTGACAAGATCAACAACAGGCTGCGGGTGTCGCTGTGTTTCGACAGCAAATCGGCGACCTTTTCCTCCAAGGCGGCGGCATTGGCAAAAAACAAACTTTCATCCACCCGCAAGGCGATCAACCCAGGCAAGGTTTGCACCTGGTGGCGCTCGATGTTGCGAAAGTGTTCGGTGCCGGCGATGCGGCCCACCACCGCCATGTGCGGCCGGCTGCTGCGCCACACCAGCACGGCCAGTGACAAGACCACGCCCAAACCAATGCCCCACTCCACCCCCACCACCAACACCCCCGCAAAGGTGGCCAACCAGCTCCAAGCGTCTGCCTGGTCGTAGCGCCAAGCTTGGCGCAAGGTTTGCGCATCGAACAAGGTCAACACCGAGACCAAAATGGACGCCGACAAGACCGCCACGGGCAAGACCTCAAAGGCCTGCGAAAAACCCAGCATCACCCCCGCCATCAACAAGGCCGCCACCACACTGGCCATGGGCGTTTGGGCCCCGGCAGACGCATTGATCACGGTGCGCGAAAACCCTCCCGCCACGCTATAGCCCCCGGTGAAACCGCTGAAAACATTGGCCACACCCAGGCCCAACAATTCGCGATTCGGTGCCAAGCGTTGCTGTCGCTGCAAGGCATAGGCTTGCGCCAGCGAGACGCTTTCGACAAAACCAATCAGGGCAATCAACAGCGCGGGCAGACACAAGGACAGCCATTGCCCGCTGTCCAAAGACACCCCTTGCCATTGCGGCAAGCCCGGCTCAATGGGGCCCACCACCGCGACACCCAGCGATGGCGCACCACCGGTGGCAAGCACAATGAGGGTGGCGACCAACACCACCGCCAAAGGGGCCATGCGCGCCATCCAAGCACCCACCACCGGCGCGCCGAACCAGCGCCCCCAGGCACGGGCCAAGTGGCTGCGCGCCCACCACAACACCAACACAGCACCCAGGCCCAAGGCGGCGGTGGGCACATGGATGTGCTGCACTTGTTGCCACACCCCCAAAAGGGTTTGAGCCACCCCTCGACCTTCAACCGTGATGCCCAAGATGCCAGGCAGCTGGCCGATGGCGATCAAGATGGCCACCCCCGAGACAAACCCACTGATCACCGGTTGACTTAAAAAATAAGCCAAAAACCCCAAGCGCAGCACACCTGCCATGGTGAGCATCAGGCCCGACAGCAACGCCAAGCCCATGGCCAAGGCCACGTATTCAGGAGAAGCCGCCACCGCCAAAGGCAGCAAGGCACTGGCGGTCATCAACGAGGTGACGGCCACCGGACCCACCGCCAACACCTGGCTACTGCCCAAAAAAGCATAGGCCAATACCGGCCACACACTGGCGTACAAGCCCATGGTGGGCGGCAACCCTGCCAACATGGCGTAGGCCAGGCTTTGCGGGATGACCAGCACTGTCACCACCGCCCCCGCCACCGCATCGCCAGCCCAGTGGCGCCGCTGATCCGCCCGCCACCAGGTCGGCCCGCGCAGCCAGCCCATCAAACGTTTAACCCGGGGTTGTGCCGAGGGGTCATTCGAAGGCGCGGGCCATGTCGCGCAATTGGGTGGAGCGCGCGCCCGAGCGGCAAAACGCCAGCACCGGTCCAGGTTGCTCGCCCAACCACTGGGCAAAAGCACGCGCTTGATCGGCGGTGATCATGCCCGCCACCACCGGCAAATAGGCATAAGTGAGCCCCGCCGCCTGGGCCGCTTGGGCCATTTGAGCGCTGGTGGGTTGGTCGGGTCCGCCCTCGCCGTCGGGGCGGTTGTTGACCACGCTTTGAAAGCCCATGGCGGCCACACCGGCCATGTCGGCGGGCATGAGTTGGCCAATGGTGGCGAATGTGTCGCTGTGCTGGGTGACGGGCAATGACATGGAATTCCTTGTGAGTGGCAATGGCAACTGGCTGGCAATTTAACCCATGTGGGGCTAATCGAAGGCCTGGGTGGATTGGGCGCGTTCGCGCAACACGAATTTTTGAATCTTCCCAGTCGAGGTTTTGGGGATGGCTTCAAAGCGCACCTCGCGCGGCACTTTATAGCCCGCGAGCAAACCGCGGCAGTGCGCCACCAGGTCTTCGGCCTTGACCGCCGCGCCGGCCTTGAGTTCGACAAAGGCCAACGGCGTCTCACCCCATTTGGCGTCGGGCTTGGCCACCACCGCACAGGCCATCACGGCCGGGTGTCGGTACAAGGCGTCTTCCACCTCCAAGGAGCTGATGTTCTCGCCGCCCGAGATGATGATGTCTTTGCTACGGTCACGGATCTTCACATAGCGGTCCGGCTCCATCACCGCCAAGTCGCCGGTGTGAAACCAACCGCTTTCAAACGCCTTTTGCGTGGCGCTGGGGTTTTTCAAGTACCCCTTCATCACGATGTTGCCGCGAAACATGATCTCGCCCATGGTTTGTCCATCGGCAGGCACTTCTTGCATGGTGGCAGGGTCCATCACCGTCATCCCCTCTTGCAATTCGTAGCGCACCCCTTGGCGGCCATTCAGGCGCGCTTGCTCGGACACATCGGCCTGGGCCCAGGCATCGCGCTTGACCGCACCTGCTGCGGGTCCATACACCTCGGTCAAGCCATACACATGGGTGATGTCAAAACCAATTTGGGCCATGCCCTCGATCATGGCCGCTGGCGGTGCAGCGCCAGCCACCATACCGCGCACACCGCGCGGCACACCCTCGCGCAAGGCAGGGTCGGCTTGGATGATCAGGTTGTGCACGATGGGTGCGGCACAGTAATGGTTGACATCGTGCTCGCGCATGGCTTGCAAAATCGATGGGGCATCCACTTTGCGCAAGCACACATGGGTGCCCCCCAGCATCGCCACCGTCCACGGAAAACACCAGCCATTGCAATGGAACATCGGCAGGGTCCACAGGTAACGCGGAAAGTGCGGCATGGTCCAAGTGGCCGCGTTGCACACCGCGTTCAGGTAGGCCCCGCGGTGGTGGGTGACCACGCCCTTGGGGTCGCCAGTGGTGCCCGACGTGTAGGAAACCGCAATCGCGTCCCATTCGTCGGTCGGACCGTGCAACTGGGCCAAGGGCGGGTGGGCCGCCAGCCACTCTTCGTAATTCAAACTGCCCACGCGCTCACCCGCGCCGGTGTACTCGGAATCGCTCACATCGATCACCGTGACTTGGCGCCCGTGCACCTCGCGGAGTGTTTTCAAAGCCGCGCCCATGGTGGGCGAAAACTCGGT
>CAXNFO010000255.1:0-3710 GCA_964201395.1 Limnohabitans sp. | reverse complement strand
GTGGCAGGTTTGTCGAACCCATACAGTTGCTTGATCTCTTCGATGCGGGCCGCATCCACCCCTTGGCGGCCACGGTAGCCAGCACCACTTTGCGCCGCCCCTTCGCCACCACCATCGCGGCCTTGCAGTTGCGACACCATTTGCTCCACGGGTCCACCCGGCACAAATTGAATCACCGCAAAGGTCACCAACAACACACCGAACAAGGTGGGGATCATCAACAGCAAACGTTTGAACACATACATCAACATCTCAGCGCACCCCCGCCCCTTGGCTGCGGTTGGCCGCATTGGCCCACCACGTCGAACTGATCCAAGCCTCGGGCTGGTAATAACGCGGCGTGACCGCCGGTTGCTCAAAGCGCCCGCCCCGCCAGGCCACCCGGTGCACGCCGCCATACCAGTGCGGCACGCTGTAGTGGCCATGGCGCAGCACCCGGTCCAAGGCGCGCAGGGCATCGGTCAACTGCGGCCGGGTTTGGGCGGTGATCACCTGGTCGAGCAAAGCATCTACCGCCGGGTCTTTGAGCCCCAACACATTGCTCGAGCCTTCGGTGTCAGCGGCTTTGGAGCCAAAGCGCTCCAGCAATTCAGTCCCCGGCGACTCGCTGCCCACATAGCGCGAGCTGATGATTTCAAAATCAAACACATCCATGCGTTTTTGCAAAATGGCGAAATCAATCACTTTGTAATTCACACTGAAGCCCAGCTTTTGCAGGTTTTTGGCAAACGGGGTCACCACCCGGCCCATGCTGCCGGAGTTGTCCAAAAACTCCAAGGTGAAGGCCTGGCCCTGGGCATTGCGCAAAGCGCCATCGCGGTAGGTCCAGCCGGCATCTTGCAACAATTTTTTCGCCAGACGCAAGTTGTCGCGCAAGGTTTTACCCGATGCAGGGTCCAAAGACGTCACCGGTGGCAAAGGAACCGGCTGATCGAACACCGCTGCATCAAGTTGGCGACGCAAAGGCTCGAGCAAGGCCAATTCACGCTCGGTGGGCAGACCCTTGGCCTCAAAGTCACTGCCCACAAAATATCCTCTTACCCGGGTATAGGCGTTGTAGAAAAGCTGTCGATTCATCCACTCATAGTCCATGGCCAGGGCCCTGGCTTGGCGCACCCGCACGTCTTTGAACTTGGGCAAGCGGGTGTTGAACAAAAAACCTTGAAAGTCGCCGGCATTGCCATGTTGTAGCTCACGCTTGATGAGTTGGCCGCTGTCAAAGGCTTTGCCAGAATAGGCCCGCGCCCATTCTCGGGCCACAAAGGCCTGGATGTATTCAAATTCCCCCGCTTTGAAGGCCTCCAACTGCGCCGTGCTGTCTTTGTACAGCCGGTAGGTGATGCGGTCAAAGTTGTACATGCCTTTGCGCACATTGATGTCTTGGGCCCAATACTTGGCATCGCGTTGGTAATGCACATCGCGACCAAAATCCACCGAGCCAATGGTGTAAGGGCCAGAACCAATCGGGGTGTCGGTGATGATTTTGTCCAGCGGCTTGCCCTCGCCCCAACGGTGGCTGAAGACCGGCATACCCCCCACGATCAAAGGCAACTCGGGGTTGACGCGTTTGAAATCAAACCGCACCAAACGCTCACCCAGCACCACCACCGCCTTGACCTCTGCAAAGTAGGTGCGGTATTGGGGGGCGGCGGCGCGGCTGGTGAGTTGGTCAAACGAGTGCTTCACATCCAAGGCCAGCACCGGGTCGCCATTGTGAAAGCGGGCTTGCGGTCGAATTTTGAAGGTTGCCGACAAGCGGTCTGCTGAGACACTGACATCCTCAGCCAACAAACCATAGGACGTGGTGGGTTCGTCCATGGTGCCGGTCAGCAAGCTCTCAAACAGCAAACTGCTCAATGCGGGTGGTGGGGTTCCCTTCAGGGTGAAGGGGTTGTACTTGTCGAAATTGGAGCCGCGGGTGGGGGCCACCATGGCGATGCTGCCGCCCTTGGGGGCTTGTGGATTCACATATTCAAAATGGCTGAAATCTGGCGGGTATTTGATGTCACCAAATTGGGCATAGGCGTGCGCTGCCCAAGAAGGCGCAACCACCCAACACAAACACAAGAACAAAAACCATCGCATGCGACAATTCTGCAAGAATTTCAATGGAGATGCGCGCCATGTCGCAAATAAATGGGTTTTTGAGCGGAAAAAAACTGCTGATCACGGGGGTCTTGTCGAACCGCTCCATCGCCTACGGCATTGCCCGCGCCTGCCGCCAGCAAGGTGCCGAGATTGCCTTGAGCTATGTGGGCGAGCGTTTCAAAGAGCGCACCGCCGAATTTGCCAAAGCCTTTGACAGCGAACTGATTTTTGACTGCGATGTGGGTGACGACGGCCAAATTGAAAAGTTGATGACGGACCTGAGCGCCCATTGGCCAAAGTTTGACGGCTTGGTTCACGCCATTGGATTCGCTCCCCGTGAAGCGATTGCCGGTGACTTCCTCGAAGGCTTGAGCCGCGAGGCTTTTCGCGTCGCTCACGACATCAGTGCCTACAGCTTTCCGGCCTTGGCCAAAGCGGCCCTGCCCCACCTCAATGACAACGCGTCTGTGCTGACGCTGAGCTATTTGGGCGCATTGCGCACCGTGCCCAACTACAACACCATGGGCTTGGCCAAAGCCTCGTTGGAGGCCAGTGTTCGTTACCTCGCTGAATCGCTGGGCAGCCAAGGCCGGGGTTTGCGTGCCAATGGCATCAGTGCCGGTCCAATCAAAACCCTGGCCGCAAGTGGCATCCAAGGGTTTGGCAAGATCCTCAAAGTGGTGGCCGAAGCCTCTCCCATTCGGCGCAACGTCACCATCGACGACGTGGGCCATGTGGCGGCATTTTTGCTGAGCGACTTGGCGGCTGGCGTCACCGCCGAAATCACTTACGTGGATGGCGGCTTCAGCCAAGTGGTGGGCGGCATCGCCGAGCCCAGCGCTTGATACTCACACCACCCACGCAACGCCCCTGCCCAGGGGCGTTTTCATTCAGGTGCCAGCTATGACGCAATCCGCGTAATAGTGCGTCACACCCTGGGCGTCTTTTTCTTCGACCAAGCCATGGATGTCGCTCTCGAACCCCGGGCATTGGGTGTTGAACTCGCGTGAAAACCTCAAGTAGTCGATGATTTTTCGGTTGAACACCTCGCCGGGGATCAGCAGCGGGATGCCCGGTGGATAAGGGGTGACCAAACTGGTGGTGATGCGGCCTTCGAGCGCATCAATGGGCACGCGCTCGGTGTTGCGGTGCGCAATTTGCGCATAGGCGTCGCTGGGCTTCATGGCCGGCGTGAGGTCGCTCAGGTACATCTCGGTGGTCAAGCGGGCCACATCGTGTTTGGCGTACAGGCTGTGCACATGCTGGCACAGGTCTTTGAGGCCCATGCGTTCATAGGTTCTGTGCTTTTGGCAAAACTCCGGCAACACCCGCCACAGGTGTTGGTTGCGGTCGTAATCGTCTTTGAACTGCTGCAAGGCCGTGAGCAAGGAATTCCATCGGCCCTTGGTGATGCCAATGGTGAACATGATGAAGAAACTGTAAAGCCCGGTTTTCTCCACGATCACACCGTGCTCGGACAAAAACTTGGTCACGATGCTGGCCGGTATGCCTTGTTGGTCAAAAAGCCCATTCAGGTCCAGACCAGGGGTCACGATGGTGGCCTTGATCGGGTCCAGCATGTTGAAGCCGTCGGCCAACTTGCCAAAGCCATGCCATTTGGC
>CAXNFO010000254.1:0-3725 GCA_964201395.1 Limnohabitans sp. | reverse complement strand
CGCAGCAGGGTTTCCAAGGCGTTTTGCACCTTGGACAGCACCTCAGGTTCCAGCCGATAGCTGGGCACCAGACAACCTTGGGTCTGGTAATCGGTCAGATCTTGGGAACTCAACAATGCGCTCATGCTTGTCTCCTGGGACTTCATTCACCGAGATAGGCGGCTCGGACTTTGGGGTCGTCCAATAAATTTTTGGCCGCGCCGCTCAAGGTGATCAGGCCTGATTCCATCACATAAGCACGGTCGGCAATTTGCAGGGCCCGGCGTGCATTTTGCTCCACCAACAGCACGGTCATGCCCTGGGCGGCCACGCCTTGGATCACTTCGAAAATTTTGTCGACCATCAAAGGCGACAGGCCCATAGAAGGTTCGTCCAGCAGCAGCAGTGTGGGCTGCGCCATCAAAGCGCGACCCATGGCCAGCATTTGTTGCTCACCCCCCGACAAGGTGCCCGCCAACTGGCTGCGTCGCTCTTTGAGGCGGGGGAAGGTGGTGAAAATGCGGTCGATGTCGGCTTGGATCTGGGCCGCACCATCGCGGATGTAAGCGCCCATTTGCAAGTTTTCCATGATGGTCATGCGGCCAAAAATGCCACGCCCCTCGGGCACCATGCACAAGCCCTGACGCACCAAATCCCACGCCCCCAAACCGGCAATGTCGCGGCCTTGGTAACAAATGCGCCCAGCTTGGGCCGACATGCCGCCGGTGATGGCTTTCAAGGTGGTGGTTTTGCCTGCGCCGTTGGAGCCAATCAGGCTCACCAATTCGCCAGGGAAGACTTGCAAATCCACGCCTTTGACCGCCTCAATGCCACCATAGGCCAGGGCCAGGTGCTCCACGTGCAACAGGGCCGGGGTCGATGGGGTGCGGGCGGGCTGGGTCATGTCAATGGGCCCCGGTGCCCAAATAGGCTTCAATCACCTGGGGATCGCGCTGCACCTGCGCCGGTGTGCCTTCGGCGATGCGCTGGCCGTGATCAAGCACCGTGACCCGGTCGCACAGCCCCATGACCAATTTGACGTCGTGCTCAATGAGCAACACGGTGCGTTGGTCGTTGCGAATTTTGTCGATCAAGTCGCGCAATTGCAGTTTTTCTGTGGCGTTCATGCCGGCAGCGGGTTCGTCCAAGGCAATGAGCAAAGGGTCGGTCGCCAAGGCGCGGGCGATTTCAAGGCGGCGTTGATCGCCATAGCAAAGTGTGCGCGCTTTGTACGGGGCATAGGCACCAATGCCCACGTAGTCGAGCAAGGCTTGGGCGCGCGCGGCGGTGTCGGCCTCTTCAGCGCGAAAGCGCGCTGTGCGCCAAATGGCGCCCCACACCCCGGCGCTGGTGCGGCAATGGCGCGCCACCATGACGTTTTCCAAGGCGGTCATTTCGGCAAACAAGCGGATGTTTTGAAAGGTGCGGGCAATGCCCGCTTGCGCCACCTTGTGCACCGCACTGGGTTGATAGGTTTTTCCGCCCAACTCAAAAACGCCACTGTCGGGCGTGTACAAGCCGGTGATGACATTGAAGAACGTGGTTTTTCCTGCGCCATTGGGACCGATCAATCCATAAACCTGGCCACGCTCGATGCGCAAATCCACACCACTCAAAGCCTGCAGGCCGCCAAAGCGCTTGCCCACCCCTTGCACATTCAGCACCGCCTCGCTCATGGCGCCCTCTGCCCTTGGGGCGACTGCCCATGTTCGGGGGACGGCCACAGACCCCGTGGCCGCCACAACATGATGCCGATCATGGCCAGGGCAATCAGCAATTGGCGCAAGATGGCCGGGTCAAAGCGCCCGCCGGTGAGTTGTTGTATCGGGGCTGCGATCAAGCGCAGTACCTCGGGCAAAGCGGCCAACAGCACGGCACCCAAAATCACGCCAGGCAAATGGCCCAAACCCCCCAAGACCACCATGGCCACGATCATCACCGACTCCATCAGGCTGAAGGACTCGGGCGAAATAAAGCCTTGAAACGCCGCAAACATGGCCCCAGCGACACCGCCAAAACTCGCCCCCATGGCAAAGGCCAGCAATTTCAAATCGCGGGTGTGGATGCCCATGGCACGGGCCGCAACCTCGTCTTCGCGGATGGCCATCCAAGCACGACCGATGCGCGAACGCTCCATGCGATGGCACACAAAAATGCTGACCAAGACCAAAGCCAAAAACAAGTAGTAGTACAAAGTCACCGAAGGCAATTCGATAAAGCCCAGGTCGAGTCGCTTGGACAAGGGGTGCCCCAGCACCGACACCGCATCGATCGAACCCAAACCCTTGGGTCCATTGGTGATGTTGATGGGTTGGTCCAGGTTGTTCATGAACACCCGAATGATTTCACCAAAGCCCAAAGTCACAATGGCCAAGTAATCGCCCCGCAGTTTGAGGGTGGGCGCGCCCAACAAAGCGCCAAAAAAAGCCGCCAGCACGGCCGCCATGGGCAAGACCGCCCACAAACTCAAATGCAAGCCGTTGGGAAACCACGCCACCAAGGCCGGAAAGGCTTCAAGCAAATGGGGCGAGGCCAGCAAGCCGTACAAATAAGCGCCCAAAGCAAAAAAGGCCACATACCCCAGATCGAGCAAGCCGGCATAGCCCACCACCACATTCAGGCCCAGTGCCAGCATCACATACAGCAAAGACATGTCGGCAATGCGCACCCAGGCATTGCCAAAGCTTTGCAGCACCAGCGGAAAAGCCAGCAACACCACGGCCCATAACCAGGCCTGAGATTTGGAGGTGAATCGGATTCCCATGCCTGCGTCCTCAAGCCCGATCGGCCACGCGCTCACCGAGCAAACCCGAGGGGCGCAAGGTCAAGATGGCGATGAGCACCAAAAACGCAAATATATCGGTGTACTGGCTGCCCAACACCCCCCCGGTCAGCGCGCCGATGTAGCCTGACCCAATCGACTCGATCAAGCCCAGCAGCAAGCCACCGACCACCGCCCCGGGTAAATTGCCAATACCTCCAAAAACGGCCGCAGTGAATGCCTTGAGGCCCGGCAAAAAACCCATGTGGTGGTGCACCGTGCCGTAATTGGATGCCCACATCACCCCGGCAATGGCGGCCAATACCGCGCCCATGACAAAAGTGGCTGAAATCACCGTGTCGGGTTTGACGCCCATCAAAGCGGCCACGCGGGGGTTTTCGGCCGTGGCACGCATGGCCCGCCCCAAGCGCGTGGCATTGACCACCCACATCAACACCGCCAAAGAAAAGGCGGTGACCCCCAAAATCATCAACTGGGTGGGCGTGATGACCGCCCCGGCGACAGCAATGGGTTCAGAGGGCAGCAAGGTGGGGTAGGGTTTGTAATTGGGTTTCCAAATGATCATGGCCAAGGTCTGCAGCAAGATGGAGACCCCAATGGCGGTGATCAGTGGCGCGAGCTTGGGTGCGTCGCGCAAGGGGCGGTAGGCGATTTTCTCAATGGCATAGTTCAGCGCCGCAGAGACCACACAAGCGATCAACACGGCCAGCAACAAGACCACGGCCGCCGGCGAGTCGGGCGAAGCATCCTTCATCCAGCCAATCGCGGTCCAACTGGTGATGGCGCCCACCATCAACACCTCGCCATGGGCGAAGTTGATGAGGTTGATGATGCCGTACACCATGGTGTAACCCAGCGCCACCAAGGCGTACATGCTGCCAATGACCAAGCCGTTGATGATTTGCTGCAGGAAAATATCCATTCGGTCTTATCAGAAATGGGGGTTAGCGGTGTGAGACCGGTT
>CAXNFO010000253.1:0-3725 GCA_964201395.1 Limnohabitans sp. | reverse complement strand
GCCCGGTTTTTTGCTCGAGTCGTGGGTCGCGCTGTATGCGCCCAGTGGCACCCCCCCGGCGGTGGTGCAAAAGCTCGCTGCCGATGTCAAGCGCAGCATGGAGTTGCCCGAAACACGCCAACGCGGCGACCAAGCCGGCATTGAGGTGCGTTACTTGAGCCCCAGCGACACCACCAAATTGTTGGACGCCGACATCGCCAGTTGGACGGTGGCGATCAAGCAAGCCAACATCAAACTGGATTGATGGCGCGCCCGCTGGTGACCAGGACCTGGCAGGCGGCCGCCTGCCCGCGCTGAGCTGGAGACCAACACGGCCTGTCGCGCTCACCGCCTTTGATCACCGCTCACACCCACCAGCTTTGCGCACCGGCTGTGTAATGCGCTTGTCGCCCAAAGCGCAAGCCAGGTGCGTGGCCTTTCGATACAGTCAGCCGTTTTCATCCCCCACCCATTTGTCCACAGGAGAAGCACCCCATGAGCACCCATCCCGACCCCGCCCTCATTGACGACTTGGTGGTGGCCAACCACATCCTGGTCAACCAAGGTGTGCTCGACGGCTTTGGCCACATCAGCGTGCGCGATCCGGCCAACCCGCAGCGCTTTTTCATTGCCCGCAGCATGGCCCCGGCCCTGGTGCAGGCCGACGACATCCTGGCCTGCGACCTCGACAGCAACGTGATCGACGAGCGCGGCCGCAAAACCTATCTCGAGCGCTTCATCCACGGCGAAATTTTCAAACTACGCCCCGATGTGAATGCCGTCATCCACAGCCATTCGCCCTCGGTCATTCCCTTTGGCGTCACCGGCGCGCGCTTGCGCCCCATCTGCCACATGAGTGGCTTTTTGGGGGCGACCACGCCGGTCTTTGAAATTCGCCACAGCGCCGGTGAAAGCTCCGATTTGCTGGTGCGCTCGCATGCCTTGGGCAAGGCCTTGGCCGAGGTCCTGGGTGCACACCCGGTCGCCTTGATGCGCGGCCACGGCAGCGTGGCGGTGGGCAGTTCTATCAAACAAGTGGTTTACCGCGCCATCTACACCGAAAACAACGCCCGCTTGCAAGCCATGTCCATGCCCTTGGGCGAGGTCAGCTACCTCACCGACGGCGAAGCCAGCGCCACCGCCGAAATGAACGACCAGCACCTGGACCGCCCTTGGCAAATGTGGAAGCGCGACGCCCTGGCTGCGCGCTGACACCGGCCGCTCCCCGACCCGCCACCGACAAAAGCGCTGCCCAGCGGCACTTTGCTCCACAACTTGAATCCCATGAACATCCCCACCCCGACACCTTGGCGCGAACTCACCCAAGCCCAACTCGATTGGGCCTACGACCAAGTCCACCACGCGCCCAACGCGAACGACGTGCTGCCCGCCTGCGCGGCGTTCAGCCAAGCGGTGCAAGCGCGTTTGCAAGCGCGAGGCCTGCACCAGCGCCATGCCTATGGCGCACACCCCGATGAAGCGCTGGATTGGTACCGCAGCCCCCAAGCCAGCGGCGTGCTGGTGTTTTTTGTGCATGGCGGGGCTTGGCGGCGCGGTCGCGCCCAAGACTATGCGATGGCCGCCGAATGGCTCACCGATGCAGGCTGCAACGTGGTGGTGCCCGACTTTTCAACGGTCACCGACCGCGACGGCCAGCTCGGTGTGCTCGCCGATCAAGTGCAACGCGCCCTGGCCTGGGTGGTGCAGCATGCGCCAGCGCACGGTGCCGATGCCCAGCGCGTGGTCTTGGTGGGCCACTCATCGGGCGCACACCTGGCCGCCACCTTGGCCACCACCCCTGTGGCCACGCGCCCTGCGGGCCTCAAGGTGCGCGGTTTGCTCAGTTGCAGCGGCATGTACGACCTGGAGGCCGTGAGCCACAGCGCGCGCAGCAGCTACGTGCAATTCACCCCCGAACTGGTCGAGGCCTTGAGCCCACAGCGCCACCTGGACCGCATCGCCCACCCAGTGCGCTTGCTGATTGGCCAAAACGAGTCGCCCGAGTTCATCCGCCAAGGGATCGATTTCAACGCCGCCCTGCAAGCCCAAGGCATGGACAGCACCTGGCACATGGGTGCCGGCCTGAACCATTTTGAAATGTTGTACGCCATGGGCCCGGAGGATGGGTTTTTTGCCCAGCACCTGCGCGCCTTGCTGGCGCTGGCTTGAAATGGCCAACCCACTGAAGTGGTCGCCGCATCGCGTTAGCCTGAATTGACAAATGACCCTTGCGCAAACTAGCATTCGCTCCATGCATTTGCAAACAATTAAAGCGGCAGGCCAGCTCGAATGAACATGCCTGCCCAGCACCTCTTCGACGGCCTAAAACAATGGGATGCTGACGAATGGGTGCAGCCCCACCGGGTGCATCGCAGCATTTACACCGACCCAGCGGTGTTTGCCTTGGAGCAGCAGCGCATTTTTCAGCGCGCCTGGGTGTATGTGGGCCATGAGAGCGAACTGCCCGCGCCGGGCGACCACATCTTGGCCCACATGGGCACCCAAGAAATCGTGGTGGTGCGCCAAGCCGATGGCGGCCTGGCCGCGTTTGAAAACCGCTGCAGCCACCGCGGTGCGCGCTTGGTGGTGCAGCCCCAAGGCCATGCACGCCAGTTCACCTGCGCGTACCACGCCTGGTCGTTTCAACTCGATGGCCAATTGCAAGCCATGCCCTTGCCCCAGGGCTACGCGACCAGCGCCGACACGGCCCAGCGTGGCCTGACCCGCATCCGCCAGGTGCAAAGTTACCGCGGCTTCATCTTTGCTTGCCACAGTGAGTCAGCGGCTCCCCTGGTGGATTTCTTGGGCGGCTTGGCCAGTGCGCTCGACAACATGGTCGACCGCTCGCCCAGCGGCCGCTTGGTGCAAACCGGCGGCAAGCTGCGCATGCTTTACCAAGGCAACTGGAAGCTGTTCATGGAGAACGCGGTCGACTTGGTGCACCCGATGTTTGTGCACGGCGGCGCGGTGATGGTGGCGCGCCAGCATCCCGAATGGGCCGCCCACGACGGCGTGACCGGTCAAACCACCCAGATGCTGCTGGCCAATGGCTTGAAGCTGAGCGAATGGGACGGGGTCGATTTGCACGCCCATGCTGGTGGCCATGTTTACATGGGTGGCTTTTACCGGGGCGGGGTGATCGCCGCACAGCGCGAAGACCCGGTGTTCAGCGCCTACCAGGCCGCCTTGGTGCAGCGCCACGGCCCGGAGAAAACCCAGGCGGTGTTGGCGGTGGACCGCTTCAACAACCTGATCTGGCCCAATTTGTCGGTGAACTCGCGCTTTCAAACCGTGCGCATGGTGCAACCCCTGGCGGTGGACCAAACCCTGGTCACCAGCTACTGCTTTGCCATGGAGGGGGCGCCACCCGAGATGCACGCCCTGAGCCTGCGCTTTTTGAACACTGCCAGCTCGCCGGGTTCGCTGGTGGCCAGCGACGACCTGGAAATTTTCGAACGCTGCCAACAAGGCCTGAGCCAAGGCCTCAACGATTGGATCGACACCAGCCGGGGCTTGGGCGGCGACCAAAGCATCAGCCCCAGCCACTGGCAATCCCCTGGCACCAGCGAGCTGCCGATCCGCCACCAATTGCAGGCCTGGCTGCAATGGATGCAAACCCCCTGAGACCAGCTGCATGCACACCAACGACTGGAACCCGCCCGATTGGCACCGCTTTGTGTATGACGAAGCCGCCTTGCTGGACGCGCGCGGGTTTGTCGCTTGGGTGGATTTGTTCACCGCCGATG
>CAXNFO010000252.1:0-3730 GCA_964201395.1 Limnohabitans sp. | reverse complement strand
TTGCAACATGGGGTTCAGCGCTTTGAAGGCGGCGCCCAGGGTGAACACAAAATGGCCCGGGCCTTGATGCCGGTGATGACACACAGCGCCCATGGGGTGGCCGATACCCGCTTTGCCCAGGCCATTGGCCAGTTTTTAGAGCGCGAAGGCCGGGGCGTGGACAACTACATGGAGCACTTGGGTCAGCGCACGCCCTACAAACCAGCGAGCGATCTGGCCGCCATGAAGTAATCCGGGGCCAGCTCAGGCCAAGCCGTGTTCTTTTTGGTAGTTGGCGATACCGTCCAACACCTCTTGAATGGCCGCTTGCGGGCCTTCCCAACCCAAAATCTTGACCCACTTGCCGGGCTCCAGGTCTTTGTAATGCTCAAAGAAATGGGCAATGGTTTTCAAGCGCATGGGATTCATGTCTTCGGGTTTTTGCCATTGGGTGTAGATGGACAAGATTTTGTCGGTCGGCACGGCCAACACCTTGCCATCCATGCCAGCCTCGTCTTCCATTTTCAAAATACCAATGGGCCGACAAGTCACCACCACGCCAGGGATCAAGGGGACGGGCGTGATCACCAACACATCCACCGGGTCGCCATCGCCACTGATGGTTTTGGGCACGTAGCCGTAGTTGGTGGGGTAATGCATCGACGTGCTCATGAAACGGTCGACAAAAATCGCACCCGTGGCCTTGTCCACCTCGTATTTCACCGGGTCGGCGTTCATGGGGATTTCAATGATGACGTTGAAAGCGTGGGGCAATTGATTGCCAGGGGTGACGTTATCGAGTGACATGCAAGTTCCAAAACAAAAAGTAAATCGGCGCAAAACGCACTATCCGGATTAACCCTCATTTTACTTTCACTGGACTTGCAAGCGACACATCTAGGGTCAACCCTAGGCGCGCTTCGCTTACATTCCACGGGTTGGCCAATCGGACACCGAGGATTTCATCGGTCTGAGGAAGCAACACATCGGTCGTGGTCTGGCCATTGTGTTGGACCACCTCACTCAAGGGAAACTCTAAGGAGACTTTATGTCTGGCAACTCAGCGCTCATTTTTGCGCTCGCTTGCGGTGTCATTGCCGTGATTTACGGCTTTTGGGCCCGTGCTTCCATTTTGTCCATGGATGCTGGAAATGACCGCATGCAAGAAATTGCATCGGCCATTCAACAAGGTGCCGCCGCTTATTTGGCGCGTCAGTACCGCACCATCACCATCGTAGGTGTGGTTTTGGCCATTTTGATCGGGGTCTTTTTGGGCTCTCAAACCGCCATTGGTTTTGTCATTGGCGCACTGCTGTCCGGGGCTTGTGGTTTCATCGGCATGAATGTGTCGGTCAAGGCCAATGTGCGCACCGCACAAGCGGCCACCCACGGCATCGGCCCGGCTTTGGACGTGGCCTTCAAAGGCGGCGCCATCACCGGCATGCTGGTGGTGGGCTTGGGCCTGCTGGGCGTGGGCGGCTTCTTTTGGTTTTTGGTGGGCAACGGCAACCTGACCCCCGATAAGAGCCTGGCCTCCTTGCTCAATCCCTTGATGGGATTTGCCTTTGGCTCTTCTTTGATCTCCATCTTCGCCCGTTTGGGTGGTGGCATCTTCACCAAAGGCGCTGACGTTGGCGCCGATTTGGTGGGCAAAGTGGAAGCCGGTATTCCCGAAGACGACCCGCGCAACCCCGCCGTGATCGCCGACAACGTCGGCGACAACGTGGGTGACTGCGCTGGCATGGCTGCCGACTTGTTCGAAACCTACGCCGTTACATTGATCGCCACCATGGTCTTGGGCGCATTGATGGTGAATGCAGCCCCGATGGCTGCGGTGCTCTACCCCTTGGTGCTGGGCGGCGTGTCCATCATTGCTTCGATCATTGGTTGCTTTTTCGTCAAAGCCTCACCGGGCATGAAAAACGTCATGCCCGCCTTGTACAAAGGTTTGGCCGTGGCTGGCGTGCTGTCGTTGGTGGCGTTTTATTTCGTCACCAAGGCCATCATGCCCGACGACGCCTTGGGTGCTGGCACCCAAATTCGCCTGTGGGGCGCTTGTGCGGTCGGCTTGCTGTTGACCGCTGCACTGGTGTGGGTCACCGAGTACTACACCGGCACCCAATACCCGCCGGTCAAACACATTGCACAAGCTTCCACCACTGGCCATGGCACCAACATCATTGCCGGCCTGGGCGTGTCCATGCGCTCCACCGCCTGGCCGGTGCTGATGGTGTGTGCAGGTATTTTGTCGGCCTACCAACTGGGCGAGTTGTATGGCATTGCCATCGCCGCCACCGCCATGCTCAGCATGGCCGGCATCGTGGTGGCCTTGGACGCCTACGGCCCCATCACCGACAACGCCGGTGGCATTGCCGAAATGGCCGAGCTGCCCAAGTCTGTGCGTGACGTGACCGATCCCTTGGATGCGGTGGGCAACACCACCAAGGCCGTGACCAAAGGCTACGCCATCGGTTCGGCCGGATTGGCCGCCCTGGTGCTGTTTGCCGACTACACCCACTCTTTGGAAAGCCGCGGTCTGGAAGTGGCTTTCAGCTTGAGTGATCCGAAGGTCATCGTGGGCCTGTTCATTGGTGGCTTGATTCCCTACCTGTTTGGTGCCATGGCCATGGAAGCGGTGGGCCGCGCCGCGGGTTCGGTGGTGGTTGAAGTACGCCGCCAATTCGCCGACGGTGAAATCATGGCCGGCAAACGCAAGCCCGATTACAGCGCTGCCGTGGACATGCTGACCACAGCGGCCATCAAGGAAATGGTGGTGCCCTCGCTGCTGCCCGTGGTGGTTCCCGTCATTGTGGGTCTGACCCTGGGCCCTGCCGCCTTGGGTGGTTTGCTCATGGGCACCATCGTGACCGGCCTGTTTGTGGCCATCTCCATGTGTACCGGCGGCGGTGCTTGGGACAACGCCAAAAAGTACATCGAAGATGGAAACTTTGGCGGCAAAGGCAGCGAAGCGCACAAAGCAGCTGTGACCGGTGACACCGTGGGCGACCCCTACAAAGACACCGCCGGTCCCGCCGTGAACCCGTTGATCAAGATCATCAACATCGTTGCCTTGCTGATCGTGCCCATCCTGCCTGGCAACAACACGCCCAAAGCCGCGCCAGCCCACGTGACCACGCCACCAGCGGTGGTGGCACCAGCGGCCAGCACCGCCACAGCGCCCACCTTGGCACCTGCGGCTGAGGCTTCTGCGCCCGCCCCTGCAGCCAGCAAGTAAAACTGCTGCGCTCCCCAAAGACCCGCTTGCGCGGGTCTTTTTTTGCCTCGGGCACAATCAACCCATGGGTTCACGCACCATTCCTTTGATCGATCAGCGCCACCAAGGCCCAGCCTGGGATTTACCCATACCCCTGGTTTCTCCGACGGGTCTGCTGCGGGACCAACGCCAGCGGCCTTTGCGCGATTTGCGCATCAGCGTCACCGACCGCTGCAACTTCCGCTGCAACTACTGCATGCCCAAAGAGGTGTTTGACAGCAGCTACACCTATTTACCCCAGTCCTCACTGCTGAGCTTTGAAGAGATCACCCGGGTAGCGCGCCAATTTGTGGCCCATGGGGTGCAAAAAATTCGCCTCACGGGCGGTGAGCCGCTGCTGCGCAAACACATCGAGGTGCTGGTGGCGCAACTGTCTGAGCTGCGCACACCCGATGGTTTGCCATTGGACCTGACATTGACCACCAACGGCTCTTTGCTCGCGCGCAAGGCCCAAGCCTTGAAGCAGGCGGGCTTGAA
>CAXNFO010000251.1:0-3733 GCA_964201395.1 Limnohabitans sp. | reverse complement strand
GGCGGATCACATCCGCGTTGTGCACCTGCGCTGTGGCCACGTTCTCCCCCAGGGTCTGGCCATTGACCGTCATCGCATCCAGGTGCAGGTGGTCTGACAAGGTCTTGATCAGGGCTGGCATGCCACCTGCATAGTAAAAGTCTTCCATCAAATAGGTGTCACCGCTGGGCCGGATGTTGGCGATCACGGGGATTTTTCGGCTGGCCGCGTCGAAGTCTTCTAAGCCCACGGTGCAAGCGGCACCCGCTCGGCGGGACATGGCCACCAAATGGATGATGGCATTGGTGCTGCAACCCATGGCCATGGCCACGGTGATGGCATTTTGAAAATGGTGCGGGGTCAGCAGTTTGGCCGGGGTCAGGTCTTCCCAGACCATGTCCACAATGCGCCGCCCACAAGCGGCCGCCATGCGCGGGTGATTGGCATCTGGCGCAGGAATGCTGGAGGCGCCTGGCAAGGTCATGCCCAGGGCTTCGGCCATGCCCATCATCGTGGCCGCCGTGCCCATGGTCATGCAGGTGCCGTGGCTGCGGGCAATCCCGCCCTCAATGCCCAACCACTGGACATCGCTGATCTGACCTGCGCGGCGTTCGTCCCAATATTTCCAGGCGTCAGAGCCTGAGCCCAGGGCTTGCCCCTGCCAGTTGCCGCGCAACATGGGCCCAGCGGGCAGGTAAATGCATGGCACGCCCGCAGAGATCGCCCCCATCAGCAAACCTGGGGTGGTTTTGTCGCAACCGCCCATCAGCACGGCGCCATCGATAGGGTGGCTGCGTATCAGCTCTTCGGTTTCCATGGCCAACATGTTGCGGTACAGCATGGTGGTCGGTCGCACAAAGGCTTCGGCCAGTGAAATGGCCGGAAGTTCCAAGGGAAAGCCGCCGGCTTGAAAAATGCCGCGTTTGACGTCTTCCACCCGCTGCTTGAAGTGGGTGTGGCACGGGTTGATGTCCGACCAGGTGTTCACAATGGCAATCACCGGTTTGCCGGCCCAGTCTTGCGGGGCATAGCCCATTTGCATGGCGCGCGAGCGGTGGCCAAAAGAGCGCAAGTCGTTTGGTGCAAACCAACGCGCGCTGCGCAATTGATCGGGGTGTTTGGGGGTGTTTTTCAAGCTCATGCACGCATTCAATCACCGACACCAGGTGGCGTCAACGCGGGCATGTCATGTGGGGGATCACCGTCGCCTGTGATGGGCGATGGGTCAAGGGTTAACCCTTGGGTTGTTCAGGGGTTTCGGCGGGTTTGGCGGGTTTGCAATCCAGGCACACAAACATGCTGGTTCCCAGCAGTTTGCGAAAGGTGCCAGAGGCCCGAGGTTTGTGCAAGCCGCATTTGATGCAACTCATGGTGCTTCCTGCCAAACCAGTGGTGCCGAATGGCGAGCCGCCTTTTTTGGACTTGTACCGGAGACCGTCTTGCGTGATTTTGGTGGTGTCGTCAGTGGCCATGTCTCTAAAGGATTCCCTTGTACTCATCTACCCGTGCACCCACTTGTCAGCGCTGTGAGGAGCGCGCAGAGGGGTGGGCAAGCCTTATTTTAAACGTTTATCCAGTGGGCCGGTCTGCTGCAGCTTTGGGCTGGGTGCTGGGGCCAGGCATGCGGAATCATCGGGCTTTCAAATGCTTCCCTTGGCATGGTGCAAGCGCAGCGTCCAGGGGGTTTTTTGCCAGGCCACGATTTCTTGTTGAATCAGGTGATGTGACTGCGGAAAACGCTGCGACCAATCGCTGGGGCAAAGCCATTCAAAGACTTTTTGTTCTGGCTCGCAATGCACCTGCAAACCCGTCATGTCTGGCTGGCGGCGTGAATGGCACAAGATGACCGACAAGCGCAGGGCCAGCAATTGCTGAACCACCATGGTGTCCTCAAAGTCCATGTCCAGTTTGCGCAACTTGCCATGGTGACCCAGCACCAGCAGGCTGAGGCGGTGCAATTCTGGCTGGCTGAAACCCATGACATCGGCGTTGTCCAAAATATAAGCGCCATGTTTGTGGTGATCGCTGTGGGAGATGGCCAAGCCAATCTCATGCAGTTCACAGGCCCAGGCCAGCTTGCGCTCAATCCGGTGCGGTGCTCGGTTGTCGGAAGGATTCATCATGGCCAGCAATTGAAGGGCCACATCAGTCACGCGTTTGGCCTGATCGCGGTCAACGCCAAATTTTTCGGCCAGCCGGTGGACGGAGGCATCGCGGACGTCTTTTTCACTGTGGTCACGCTCCATCAACTCATGCATGGCACCGTGGCGCAAAGCCCCTTGGGCCACGTGCAAGGCCTCGATGTCAAATTGCTCGAACAAGGCGGCCAACACGGCCAAACCGCCACCAATCACGGCGCGTCGGTCCTCCTTGAGTCCCTCCAAGCGCAAGCGGCTGAAGTGCTGTGCGGCTTGCACGCATTGGATCAGCCAGGCCAAGCCATCACGGGTGATTTGCCCCGGCGTCCAACCGGCCAATTGCAATACATCGGCCACTGCGCCCACGGTGCCAGACGCGCCATAGGCCTTGTCCCACAAATCGCGCGGGTACATGACCAGGGCTTCTTCCAGCACGGCTTGGGCAGCCACTTTGGCCTGCTTAAAAGCCTGCTCGGTGAATTGGCCTTGGGGAAAGTACTTTTGCGACCAAGACACACTGCCCACACGGTAGGAGTTCATGACGGTGGGTTCGCGGTTTTGCCCCAAAATCATTTCAGTCGATCGCCCGCCCACATCAAGCACCAAGCGGCGTTCGCCGTCATTGGGTAAAAACTGGCTCACGCCAATGTAAATCAGGCGCGCTTCTTCGGTGCCGGAGATGATTTCAATCGGATAACCCAAAACCTGTTGGGCTCGGTTCAGAAAAATGTCTCGGTTGCGGGCTTCACGCAAGGTTTGGGTGGCGACGGCCCGGACCTGTCGGGCTGGCAGCCCATGAATGCGCTCGCGGAATCGGGCCAAACATTCCCAGCCGCGTTCCATGGCCTCTGGTGTGAGGTTGCGGTGTGCGTCCAAATCACCGCCCTGGCGGACGGTTTCTTTCAGGTAATCGGTGCGAACCAGTTGGCCGTGCTCAATGCGCCCCAATTCCAAGCGAAAACTGTTGGAGCCCAGGTCAATGGCGGCGAGCATGTCTTGGTGGGGCATTGGCTTTGGGCAATCGGGGGTGTGGCGCTGTATGAATATACAGAAGCGATAGATTCTAATGCGCTATCATGAATGAATGATGACAGTTCAAAGACATCCGGAGGCGGCGATCTGCTTGGGGGAGGCTTATTTTCACCGTATTGTCACAATCGGGGCCTAAAGTCCAAATGTCCATGCACAGCGTGGCACCCCGAAACGTTTGAAGTATCTCTTTGTACAAGGATCTGGCATGTTAAATATGAAATCTTGGTTGGTGGCGATTGGCCTGTCCACCGTGGGTCTGTCTTCTATGGCAGTAGATATCACCGGCGCAGGGGCGACATTTCCCTACCCCATCTACGCCAAATGGGCCGAGGCCTACAAAAAAGAAACCGGCAATGGTTTGAACTACCAATCGATTGGTTCTTCTGGCGGTATTCGCCAAATCCGTGCCAAAACCGTGACCTTTGGTGCCACCGATGCCCCAGTGAGCGGTGACGATCTCAACAAAGACGGCATGGTGCAGTTTCCCGCCATCATTGGTGGCACGGTTCCCGTGCTCAACCTGGACGGCTTCAAGCCCGGTGAGTTGCGCATCAGCGGCCCAGTGATGGCTGAAATGTTCATGG
>CAXNFO010000250.1:0-3756 GCA_964201395.1 Limnohabitans sp. | reverse complement strand
TGGCGTGGCCCGCCCGATGAACATCACCATCAACACCCACGGCACCGGCGTCATCGCTGACGACAAAATCGCCGCTTTGGTGAACGAGCATTTCGACCTGCGCCCCAAAGGCATCATCCAAATGCTGGACCTGCTGCGCCCCATCTACGAGAAGACCGCCGCCTACGGCCACTTTGGTCGCAACGAGCCCGACTTCACTTGGGAGCGCACCGACAAGGCAGCTGCTCTGAAAGCTGCAGCCGGTCGCTGAAAACGGGGCCACGGCCCCATGGTTAAAGCGGGTGGTGCTTTTGGGCGCCATCCGCTTTTTTTATGGGGTCCTGCGGCACGCCCGAAGCATTCAAACAAATCCTGCCCGACGCCTTATCGGCCGAGAACTGGTTTCGATTTCATGGGCGCTATGCCAATGGGGAGCGGATTGAGGGGAACCGGTGAACCCCAAGCCTCTGTTCAAGTCAATATTTGATCCCTGGCGCTACCAACTGCACGGTTGGAAAGTAACTTTCATACCGCGCCACATCCCGCGTGAGCACTGGCAATTTAGCCACCGCAGCGTGGGCGCCGATAAAGAAATCGGCCAACACATTGGTTTTAGTACCGCCTTGTCTGCGGTATTTCACAAAGGCTTTTCCAGCCAAAAAAAGTGCTGTCCTTGGAATTTCAATGAGTGCGATCTGCATCTGGGCCAAGGCGTCATCCAAGGCCTCCACTGATGTGAAGGTCAGGGACAGTTCGGCATAGATCACCGGATTGATGACCAAGCGATGAATTTGCGCTTGAGCGCGCAATTGCCCAATCGACCAATCGGCCCATTCTGGGTCGTTTTCCAATACGTCGACCAAGACATTGGTGTCGACCAGCATGGTCTTCCCGATCAGCCGCGCAGCAAATCCATCAGCTCTTGTGTGCGCCAAGCCACATCGGCCTGGCCACGGGCGGACTCGAACCGATCTTTGGGCGGCTTCGCGTTGGGGACTTTTGGATCGATCGCCTTTTGCAACACCACTTCGCCATGTTGGTTCAAAGCAAAGTCAATGGCAGTGCCAGGCGTCAAACCCATGGCGTCTCGAATGGGCTTGGGGATCGTGACCTGGCCCTTGAGAGTGAGGGTGGTGCTCATGGAGACCTCTTTCAATGTATTACCCAATTCTATAACGGTAATACCGAAATCATTCTTGGCCGTCTCACTGCATTAATAAGCCACAGCCCCTTGGGTATTGACAAACAAGGCATACAGCGAATGGCTGCTGGCCATGTACAAGCGGTTGCGTTGCGGCCCGCCAAAAGCCAGGTTGGCGCAGCGCTCAGGCAGGTGGATGTGACCAATCGCCTGGCCCTGGAGGTTGAACACACGCACCCCGTCCAGGGCTGCCAAGTCAGCACCCACTGAGCCATCGCTGCCCCAGCCGCACCAAATATTGCCATCCACGTCCACCTTGATGCCATCCAAAGCGCCCGGGCCTTGGGCATCAATCAGAAGCGCTTTGTCTGTCAGCATGCCGCTGGGGTTGACGCGGTAGCGCCACACCAAACGGTGCGGTTTGGCGCGCGACTCCACCACATACAAATGGCTTTGGTCTGGGCTGAAGGCCAGGCCATTGGGGCCTTGCAGGTCACTCACCACCACGCTGAGGGCGCCGGTTTGGCCATCGATGCGGTAGACGTTTTGCCCCAATTCGGGGGTGGCAGGCTCACCCTCCCAATGGCCGCTGATGCCAAACACCGGGTCGGTGAACCAAATGCTGCCATCTGCGCCACACACGATGTCGTTGGGCGAGTTCAGGCGCTTGCCCTCAAAGCGATCGGCCAGCACGCTGATGCGCCCATCATGCTCGGTGCGGGTGACACGCCGCCCCAGGTGCTCGCAGGCCAATAAGCGGCCTTGGCGGTCGCGGCACAGGCCGTTGGCAAACTGCGAGGGGGCACGAAAAACGCTGGTGTGCCCACTCACCTCATCAAAGCGCAGGATGCGGTTGTTGGGGATGTCTGAAAACAACAAAGCACGGTGGTCACCAAAATACACCGGTCCTTCGGTCCACCGCAAGCCGCTGGCGAGTTGCTCGACACCCGCGCTGAACAAACGGTAGCGGGCAAAAGAGGGATCGATGATTTCAATCGCCGGGTCTGGCGAGCGGTGCGCGGCGACAAATGGCACGTGGGCGCTGGTCGAAACGGCCGTGTGGGACTGGTTGCGCCATGCGTCGGTGTCTGGCAAGGGTTGGGCTGGGCTCATGATGGACGAGGCTCCAATGGGATTCGAGTTCGGGTTCAGTATCCGCGTGGCGACCGATCTCGGTCTGACCAAAACGGCGATATCAGCCGCGCAACCAGTCTTGCGCCATTTGGTACAGCAGCGCTTGTTGCGGCGTATTGTGTTGCACCAAATCGGGCGTGATGGTCGCACCTTGCAAAGACTGCATGTAGGTGATGTGGCGATAGGCTTGGGGCAAACTGGCCAATCGCGCGGCATCCAACTTCAACACTGCGCTGGGGTCCACCGGGTCCATCCGGTCTTTTTCGTGGATGGGGTGGCGCTGCTGAATGCACCAGCGGCCATGGTGGCGCACAAAAAAATCTAAAAACCGACCCCAAGCGGTGATGTCCACCTCGACCCCATCCAGCGGGGCGCGCAGCATCAGCACCATGCGGGTTTCGGCCAAAGCCTTGTCGCCCAACACCTCGATGCTGCTGGCGCCAATCGAATGCAATGACTGCGGGGCCTGGTGGTTGTCTGCGCCTTTGATCGATGCGGCGATGAAGTCCACTGCACTGCCCACCATCCAAGTGGTTTTGACAGTGGCGCCCGGCGCATAACAGCGGCGCAGGCCCTCCCATTGGCGGGTGTCGCGGCACAGCGCCCAATGGCGCACCACTTGCTCAATGGCTGGGATATCAGTCACCAGAAATCCCGGCTTGCTTCAAAAAGCGCGTCCACTTTTCGGCTTCTGCACGGGCATAGCTTTCGGCTTCAGGAACCGACATGCCCATCATGCGCCAGCCGCCTTTTTCCAACCGCTGGCGCAACTCGGGCTGGGCCGTGACCTTGGCCAGACCAACGCGCAACTTCTCCAGTACGGGTGCCGGGGTTTTGGCGGAAGCAAAAATACCAATCCAACTCTCCATCTCAAGGCCATCCACACCCGCCTCGCGAGCGGTGGGAATTTGCGGCATGGACTGCTCGCGCCGGGTTCCGGACGTGGCCAAGGGTTTGATGCGACCCGCCTCGATCAGCGGCTGCGCGGTGGTGGTGTTGTCGAAAAACAAATCGACCCGACCACCCAACATGTCGGTGTAAGCCGGTTGAGCGCCCTTGTAGGGAATCTCGACGATGTCCACCTTGGCCAACTGTTTGAACAACACACCAGCCACGTGTTGACCAGACCCAGCGCCACCTGTGGCCAGGCTCAATTTGCCGGGGTTTTGCTGGGCATAGGTGATGACTTCTTTCAAGGTGTTTTGCGGCAGGTCTTTGCGCGCCACCAAGGTATAGCTGAAGCTGGCCATCAAGCCAATGGGTGTGAAGTCAGCTGCGGTGTACTGCGGGTTTTTGTACAGCCCCAGGTTGAGTGCCATATTGGCCAGCCCCCCAACCACCAAGGTGTAGCCATCGGGTGCCGAACTGGCCACAAACTGCGTGCCCACCAAGGTGCCCGCGCCGGTGCGGTTTTCGACCACGATGGATTGGCCCAGCTCTTGGCCCAAGCGCTCGGCCACCAAGCGGCCAATCACGTCATAGCCCCCACCGGGTGCGGTGGG
>CAXNFO010000249.1:0-3800 GCA_964201395.1 Limnohabitans sp. | reverse complement strand
TGGGCCAAGGGCGCGCTGGACTTCGCCGGCGGCACCGTGGTGCACATCAACGCCGGTGTGGCTGGCTTGGTCGGCGCGTACATGCTGGGCAAGCGCGTGGGTTACGGCAAAGAAGCCATGGCCCCGCACAGCCTGACCTTGACCATGGTAGGCGCTGCCCTGCTGTGGGTGGGTTGGTTTGGCTTCAACGCCGGCTCCAACCTGGAAGCCAATGGCGTGACCGCCCTGGCCTTCATCAACACCTTGGTTGCCACTGCGGCTGCCACGCTGAGCTGGATTGCCGGTGAAGCCCTGGCCAAAGGCAAGGCATCGATGTTGGGCGCGGCCTCTGGCGCAGTGGCTGGCTTGGTGGCCGTGACCCCTGCTTGCGGTTTTGTCGGCCCCATGGGTGCCATCATCATCGGCCTGATCGCTGGCTTGGTCTGCTTGTGGGGCGTGAGTGGCTTGAAGCGCATGCTCGGTGCCGACGACTCGCTGGACGTGTTTGGCGTGCACGGCGTGGGCGGCATTGTGGGCGCCTTGCTCACCGGCGTGTTCGCAGCGCCATCGCTGGGCGGCACGGGCATCTTTGACTACATCGCCAACGCGGCATCGCCCAACTACTCCATCGGCGGCCAGGTGTGGGTGCAATTTCAAGCGGTGGCCACCACCATCGTGTGGTCGGCTGTGGTGTCCTACATCGCCTACAAACTGGTTGACATGATCATCGGCCTGCGCGTCAGCGAAGAAGACGAGCGCGAAGGCCTGGACATCAGCTCACACGGCGAAAGCGCCTACAACCGCTGATCCATTTCAGAAGAGTTACTCCTTAGTTTTACCTGCCGCGCGTCAAGCCCGGCGGGTTTTTTCATGTGCGCCCAGCATGGGCGCACGACTTGGGTTGCCCGCCGAAACCAAGTGACAATGCACGCTCTTTGAACCTGGAGACGGCATGAAATTGCGTTTGAGCCACCAAGACATGGTTTGTGAACTGCGCCCGGACCTGGGCGGCTGCATCGCCGGCCTGTGGTTGGGTGGCATACCCATCTTGCGATCCACCCCAGGTGAACAGCTGCACACCGTGCGCGCATCGGGCTGCTACCCCTTGGTGCCCTTTTCCAACCGCATTGCCCAGGCCAAACTGGTGTGGAACGGCACCAGCCACCCCCTGGTGCGCAACTTCAACGACGAGCCCCATGCCATCCACGGGGTGGGCTGGCAGCGGCCCTGGACGGTTTTGGACCAGAGTGACAACACGGCGTTGTTGAGCTACGAGCACCGCCCCGACAGCCACTGGCCGTTTGCCTTTGACGTGTCCCAGGCCTTTGCGCTTCAGGGCAATAGTTTACAAGTGAGCATGTCCATCACCAACCAATCGGCCCAGCCCGCGCCAGTGGGTTTGGGCTGGCACCCCTACTTGGTCAAACGTGTCGACAGCCATGTCCAATTCACCGTCACCGGTTTGTGGGAAATGGGCGAAGACAAACTGCCCACCCGGCGACGGGCCGCAACCGGCTTGGACACCGACTGCCAAGGCCTGCGCATCGACAACTGCTTTGATGGTTGGGACGGCGTGGCCCATTTGAAAGATGGCTTGCTGCACACCCGCATCGAGGCCAACTTGCAGCACCTGGTGGTGTACACCCATGCTGATTTGGATGTAGTGGCCATCGAGCCCGTCAGCCATGTCAACAATGCCCTGCACTTATCGGGTCAAGGCCAAGCCGCACCTGTGGGTGTGGACAAAGCCGACCCCTTGGGCTTGCGCGTGGCCCTGCCGGGTGAGACGTATGGCGTGCAAATGACGATTTCTGCGCGACACGCCTAAAAACCGGCGTCAGTAGGGCGCAGTTTTGGCGAGCAGGCATTCGCTGCCAGCTGCCAAACGCTGGCGCTGAAAGTCACCAACGAGGCTTCGGGATCGAAACTTCGCAGCATTTCATAAAAGGCCTCATTTGTACATGATGGTAATATACAAAAAATGATCAATTTTGTGTCCATCGTTGGCTTTGAGTGGGATGCCGGCAACGAGCGCAAGAACAATAAGCATGGGGTCAGCATGGCAGAGGCGGAGCAGGTTTTTTTCAATGCCCCTCTGCTACTGCTGGACGATGCCGCGCACAGCCAGAGCGAGTCTCGGTTTCATGCCTTGGGCCATTCGGATGATGGACGGCTGTTGCACCTGACCTTTACTTTGCGCCGTTCGGGCGAGTTGATACGTGTGATTTCGGCACGAGATATGCACAGAAAGGAGCGCATGATTTATGAGCAAGCCAGTCGCTAAACAGCCGATCCCGGCGTTCAAGTCCGAGGCTCAAGAGCGCGCCTATTGGGAAGCGAACGACTCCAGCGCACACCTGGACTGGGCAACAGCACAAAAGGTCAAGTTACCCAATTTGCGCCCAACCACCAAAACCATATCTCTGCGGTTGCCGCAACATTTGCTCGATGGCATCAAGGTGGCCGCCAACGCCCGAGATGTGCCTTACCAATCGTTGATCAAGGTTTGGCTGCAAGAGAAACTCCACAACCACTGAACGGCCACCATGGCCTTGGTTCGTGCTGTGGCGGTTTGGCGGGACCCGTGCCTGATTTGCCTGAGGCCAAGGGTCGAGCGCAATTGCAAATTTAATGTTTTTATCAATTCAGGCGCCGCTGATTGGGGGCGGCGCCTTTCTCTGCATGCATGGGGGTTGTCGGCCCCCTGACACCCAAGCGTGGGGGCCTGCGTCACCGCATTGAAACCATGCGGTGAAACCGCGTGGCCTTTGGACTTCAAGCGCTACGCCACAGCGGCATAATTGTCGAAAAACCAAGCCAAAACTGGCGTGCTCCTTGCTCCATCTATAGGCATCAGGAGGATGAAAAATGGAAGCAAGCCAGGGAGTAAAAATTGACAAAAACAACAATAAAAAATTGCAACAACGCCGCGTTTTTGATGCCGACGAGCTGGAAGCGCGTTGGATGCAGATGCAAACCGCAGGCCCCAGCCAAGAGCACAGCGTGCTGTTGGGCATTTACGAGCGCTTATTGCACCGCGGTGCCTTGCGCACCTGGGCCAAGCCCCAGGCCGTACCCGACATGGCGGCTTTGTATGCGGCCTTGCCCAACTTTGCGCAACCCTTGGACGAGGTCAAGCGACAGCTGGCCCTGAGCCAAGACAGCGACGAAGGTTTGGAGTTGATGCCCATGTTGTTGCTGGGCCCGCCCGGGATTGGTAAAACCCACTTTGCGCGCCAATTGGCGCAGTTGGTGGGAACCCGCGCCGAATTGGTCAGCATGAACGCCATGACGGCCGGTTGGTTGTTGTCGGGCTCGTCCCCGCAGTGGAAAGGCTCCAAGCCGGGTCGGGTGTTTCAAGCCCTGGCCGAGGGTGACTTTGCCAACCCGGTGATGGTGCTCGACGAAATCGACAAAGCCAGTGCTGACGCGCAGTACGACCCGCTGGGCCCTTTGTACAACTTGCTCGAAGTGGACACGGCGTCGCAGTTTGTCGATGAGTTCGTCGACCTGCGCATGGACGCCAGCCGGGTGTTGTGGGTGGCCACCGCCAACGACGAGCGCCACATCCCAGCGCCCATCCTCAACCGCATGAATGTGTGGGAGATCGCACCACCCAGCGTGGACGAGGCCCGGGGCATTGCCAGCCGCATGTGTGGATCGATCTTGTCGCAACACCATTGGGGCCGGTTTTTCCAGGCCGAGCTGGGCGAAGACGTGCTGGACCAATTGGCCCGCATGCCCCCGCGAGACATGCGTCGCTCGCTCATGACCGCCTTTGGCAATGCGCGTTTGGCCCGGCGCGACCGCTTGCTGGGCGT
>CAXNFO010000248.1:0-3830 GCA_964201395.1 Limnohabitans sp. | reverse complement strand
CACTGAGGTCAGGATTTGCCGGCGGGTGTTGCGGGTGCAGGGTCGGGCTGAAGCGTTTTCAGCTCTTCTTCGGTGATGATTTCAAACACCCGAATGATTTTTTGCACACCACTCACGCCGCGGGCGATTTCCACCGCACGGGTGGCTTCACGCTGGGTGACGCGCCCCATCAAATAAACCGTGCCACGCTCGGTCACCACTTTGAAGGCGCTGGCAAAAACGTCTCGGCTGTCGATCATCGAGGCCTTGACCTTGCCAGAAATCAAAGCGTCATTGCTGCGCTCTGACAGACTGGAATTGGGCGCCACCGCCAATTCGTTGACCACGCTGCGAACGTTTTCCACCCGATTGAGGATTTGCTCGGCCAATTGTTTTTCTTGGGCTTTGGAGACTTCGCCCGTGAGCAGCACTTGGCGGTTGTAGCTGGTGACATTGATGTGAACGCCAGAGCCAATTTGCTCGCGAATCCGTGTGCCGGCACGCAGCTCAATGCCTTGGTCCTCAAGTTGCGCGCCTGCCGTGCGCCGGTCTGAGGCCACCATGGTGCCGCCCACAAAGCCACCCACCATCAAGGGTGCCACACAGCCGCTCAAAAGCAGTGTCAGCACGGACAAGCCGGCCAAGCGAGAAAGATGGAAACGAAGGGATGATGTCATGGGGTTTCCTGGTCACCGAGAAGTTGAGAATCAACGCCATCACACATGCAGTGAATGGCCAACAAATGCACCTCTTGGATGCGGGCAGTGCGCTCGTGCGGCACACAAATGTGCACATCGGTTTCGCGCAACATGGTGCCCATCTTGCCGCCACCTTTGCCGGTCAAAGCAATGACGGTCATTTCGCGTTCATGGGCCGACTCGATGGCCGCAATCACATTCGCCGAGTTGCCGCTGGTGGAGATGGCCAGCAGCACATCTCCCGACTGGCCCAGCGCGCGCACTTGCTTGGCAAACACCTGGTTGAAGTGATAGTCGTTGGCAATCGCCGTCAAGATGGAGCTGTCGGTCACCAAGGAGATGGCTGCCAATTCAGGCCGTTCGCGCTCAAAACGCCCCACAAACTCTGCTGCAAAGTGTTGTGCGTCCCCAGCCGAGCCGCCATTGCCACAAGCCAGCACCTTGCCCCCATTGGTGACACTGGCCAAGATGGCCTGCACTGCGGCCGCAAGGGGTTTGCTCAAGATTTGTGCCGCCTGGTACTTGAGGTCGGCACTGTCGATGAAATGCTGTTCAATGCGTTGCTCTAACATGGGGTGATCATAACTTCTGGTGGCCTCCGTGTCGTTACATCGCATCAAATGCCGCTTGAATCCACGCCAAGCCCTCTGGCTCGACCACGATCACGTCAAAACGACACGGCGGCTCAACGGCCAAACGCGACAAGTAATGCCGCGCGGCCCACACAATGCGCCGCCGCTTGGCAAAGCCGATGCTGGCCGCGGCACCGCCATGGTCGCTGCGGCTGCGCTGGCGCACTTCGACAAACACCAGGGTTTTATCCCGGTCGCGCATGACCAGGTCGATTTCACCGCCACCGCGCCCTGGGGTTCGATAATTTCGCGTCATCAAACGCAAGCCTTGGGCTTGCAAGTGTGCCAATGCCCGCGCTTCCGCAGCATCACCTTGCTGTTTGGTGCTGACCCGTTTTTGATCGAGATCGCCCATTGAGTGCCTCCCCCATGAGTGCTTCTTTTGAACCTGCACTGGCAGCTGCGCATGCCGCCGCTGCCATGCAAGACCACCCGCAAGCCACTTTGTACATGGTGGGCACCCCCATTGGCAACTTGGCAGATATCAGTTTGCGCGCTTTGCACGTTTTGACACTGGCCGACACGATTGCCTGTGAGGACACGCGCCACAGCCAAAGCCTGTTGCGCGCCTATGGCATCGACAAAGCGGCCCATCAGTGGTTTGCGGTGCACCAGCACAACGAGGCCCAAGCCAGCGATCAAGTGCTGGCTTTGTTGCGCCAGGGCCAGCGGGTGGCCTATGTGAGCGACGCCGGCACCCCCGGCATCAGCGACCCAGGCGCCCGCTTGGCGCACGCCGTCGCGGCCCAAGGCCTGCGGGTGATGCCCATCCCCGGCGCCAGCAGCATCACCACTTTGCTCAGTGCCTGCGGCAGCACCAAGGCGCAAGACGCCGGCTTCGTTTTTTGGGGGTTTTTGCCGCCCAAAGGGTCTGAAAGGGCCAGCGCTTTGCAAGCCTTGGCGAATGAGCCACGGGCCCAAGTGCTGCTTGAATCTCCCCATCGCATGAACACCTTGGCCAGCGATTTGTCCACCCTGGGTGAGCGACCTGTCACCGTGGGTCGGGAGCTGACCAAGCAGTTTGAAGAGGTCGCCACCCTGCCAGCCCATCAATTGCCCGGTTGGTTGGCCCACAGCCCACAGCGATTGCGTGGCGAATTCACATTGGTGGTGCACCATGCGCCCCAACACACCGATGAAATGGCCCAAGCGCGCCGGGTGCTGGGTTTGTTGTTGGCCCAAGTTCCGGTTAAAACCGCTGTGCGCTTGACCGCAGACATCACCGGACAGGCCCGCAACCTGCTGTATCCCCTGGCCTTGCAAATGCAGAATGACGACCCGAATCGGGAGATGGATTGAGACTGTGGCCTCGCATCGCCTCCAAGCTGAGGCAGATGGGCGATTGGTGCGGCTGGCGGGGATCGAACCCACGACCCTTGGCTTCGGAGGCCAATACTCTATCCACTGAGCTACAGCCGCATTGAGTGTTGACATTGTAGGTGCGCTCGGTGCATGGCGAGTGCACAAAGCCGTAGACGCAGACGCCGATCGAGGCTCATGCAAGCCCGCTGTCAGCCCGCGTCGAGGGCAAATGTATAATTCTGGATTGATTTCAGCGCCTCAGCACAGGACACGCCCCATGAGCGATATGCACGAAGAAGACCACACCGGCCCCATTAAAACACCCGTTCAATTGCTGGTGACGGTGGCCATTTCATTCATTGCACCTGTGTTCATCATCATTGGTTTGGTCTACTACGTCACCACCCAAAACAAGCCTGCAGCGGGTGCCAACAACTCGCCCGAAGCGGTGGCCGCTCGGTTGCAAAAGGTGGGCAGCGTTGAGGTTCGCGATGCCAACCGTGAGCTCAAATCCGGTGAAGAGGTCTACAAAGCCCAATGCACGGCCTGCCATGCGGTGGGAGCGGCTGGTGCACCCAAATTTGCAGATGCTGGCGCTTGGGCTGCGCGCATCAAAACTGGCTATGAAAGTCTGCTCAACTCGTCCCTCAAAGGCAAGGGTGCGATGGGTGCGCAAGGCGGTGGCGATTTTGAAGATTTGGAAATCGGACGTGCCGTGGTTTATTTGGCAAACTCTGCTGGCGCCAAATTTGCCGAACCGAAAAAGCCCGAATCGGCCAAATAATTCGCTGGTTCGCTTCTTGATAAAGGCCCCTTTGGGGCCTTTTTTTGGGCCCACTTTGTGAGACCCGGTTTCAGAGTTCCAGAAACCACATCTCCCAAGCATCAGTCAGGTGGGTTAAATGACCCGCTTTGCGGGCTTTTGACATAGCCAAATTGAGCCGGTAATTCTGCGCTTTGGCATGCTTGCACGGTCCAAAGCCCTTGCTCGATGGCTTGGGCGGCCCAGGCCACATCTTGGCTTTGCAACAAACCAAAGCCCAGAGGGCATGCCAAATAAACCTTGCCGTTTTCATCCACCCAGCACTGCTGCACCTGGGTTGGCAAACCCGTGTGGGTGCGCACCGTGCCATCTGGATCGATGCGCCACACCCATGGCGTGGCCTCCAATTCAACGAAGACCTGTTGAGGTCCATTTTGAAAGTACCAGCAGCCATTT
>CAXNFO010000247.1:0-3836 GCA_964201395.1 Limnohabitans sp. | reverse complement strand
GGAAGGACAAAGTGGCCGGTGGCTTCACCATTTCTGGCAGCCCCAGCGGTGACAAGCTGTCGACCATCCAGTACTTCATCACCCTGGCCATGCAGCACGGCATGGTGTGGGTCGGCCAACCCGCGATGAACGATGGCAACATCAACCGCATTGGTTCCAATTCTGGCGTGATGGCGCAAGTCGGTCCCACCAGCCCAGCGGCCGACATCCCCCAAGGCGACTTGGACACCGCCAAGGCCTATGGCGAGCGTGTGCGGCATTTGGCCCAGCGCATGGGCGCTTGATCGTTTAAGCCCTTAGCAATGCCCGCTCACCGAATGGGTGGGCGGGCACTCCAACACGCCTGGCACACTCAACTGTGCTTGGCACTCAGGTCGGGTGCCAGGGCCACGCGCTCGTCGAACACAAAGCAGTCGCCTTCAAAATGGGCGCCGCCGGTGTCTTCAAAGTATTGCAAGATGCCGCCGTCGAGTTGATACACATTGGGCAAACCCAGCTCGCGCAGGTAAATAGCGGCTTTTTCGCAGCGGATGCCACCAGTGCAATAGCTGACCACGGTTTTGCCTTGCAGCTCGCCCAAGTGGTCTTGAGCGGCTTGCGGAAACTCGCTGAATTTCTCCAAGCCCCAGTCCAGGGCGCCGGCAAATTTGCCATGTCCCACCTCAAAGGCATTGCGGGTGTCGAGCATCACCACTTTTTGGCCTTGGTCGTCATGCCCCTGGGCCAGCCAGCGCTGCAAGTCGGTGGGTGAAACCGCCGGCGCTCGCCCCTCAGCTGGCGCGATGGTGGGGTGGTTCATGCGGATGATTTCGCGCTTGACCTTGACCAGCAGCTTGCCAAACGGTTGCTCGGCGGACCAGCTTCTTTTGCCGCCCAAGCCCGCCATCCCGTCTTGCGCCCGCAACCATTGCATGAAACCGTCCACTGGCGCTTCGGGGCCGGCCAGAAACAGATTGATGCCCTCGGGGGCCAGCAAGATGGTGCCCTTGAGTTGCCGGGCATCTGCTTGGTCGCGACACCGCTCACGCCAGACCTCGGGCGCCGCCAATGGCGTGAATAAATAAGCGGAGATGTTCAGAATGGGGTTCACCGGGCCATTTTAGGGAGACCGGGTGACTGGCGGGTCGGGGTGTGCGTGTTCAGGCGGGTGTCGCCCACTGGACCTCGCCGGGCCATGGCCCGCGCAGGAGGGCAAACCGCTCTTGGGGCCTTACCTACAATGGCCGCATGTTTGTTCACCTGCGCTTGCACACCGAGTTTTCCATCGTCGACGGGACCAACCGCGTCGATGATGTGGTCAAGGCCGCTGCCGCCGATGGCCAACCTGCGCTGGCCATCACCGATTTGAACAATTTGTTTGGCGCCATCAAGTTTTACAAGGCGGCGCAGGCCAAAGGCGTCAAGCCATTGATCGGTGCTGACGTCTGGGTGCAAGCCACGGGGCGCGAAGACGCCCCCCTGGCCCGCCTGCTGCTCTTGGTGCAAAACCAGCAAGGCTATTTGAATCTTTGCGAATTGCTCTCCCGGGCCTGGACCCATGAGCCGATCAAAGGCCAGTCGGTGATGCGCTTGTCTTGGTTGCAAGAGCGTTCAGCGGGCTTGTTGGCTTTGTCGGGGGCGCAAATGGGCGACGTGGGCCAAGCCTTGGTGCAAGGCGACCGCCAGCGCGCCAGCGACATGGCCTTGCAATGGGCGGCGGTGTTTCCGCACCGCTTTTATTTGGAGCTGCAACGCTGTGGCCGTCCGGATGATGAGTTGCATGTGCGCGAAGCGGTGCAACTGGCCGCCCGCTTGAAGCTGCCGGTGGTGGCCACCCATGCGGTGCAGTATTTGCAGCCCGATGACCACGAGGCCCACGAGGCACGGGTGTGCATCTCCGAAGGCGAAATTTTGGGCAACCAGCGCCGAGTGCGCCGCTTCACCCGCGAGCAGTATTTCAAGTCCAGCGCCCAAATGAAAGAGGCCTTTGCCGATGTGCCCTCGGCCTTGGTCAATGCGGTGGAAATCGCCAAACGCTGCAGCATCACCCTCGATTTGGGCAAACCCCGCTTGCCTGTTTACCCAACGCCCGATGGCATGGCCGAAGAGGCGTATTTCCGCCAGGCCTCGGAGAGCGGCTTGCAGGCCCGGCTCGAGCGCTTGTTTCCGGACCCGGTCCAGCGCCAAAGCCAACGTGCGCCCTATGACGAGCGCTTGGCATTTGAAATTGCCACCATCGTCAAAATGGGCTTCCCAGGCTACTTTTTGATCGTGAGCGATTTCATCAACTGGGCCAAAAACAATGGCTGCCCGGTGGGGCCGGGGCGTGGCTCCGGGGCTGGCTCTTTGGTGGCTTATGCGCTCAACATCACCGACTTGGACCCGCTGCAATACAAGCTGCTGTTCGAGCGTTTTTTGAACCCCGACCGGGTGTCCATGCCCGACTTTGATATCGACTTTTGCCAACTCAACCGAGACCGGGTGATCGACTACGTCAAGGACAAATATGGACGCGATGCGGTGAGCCAAATTGCCACTTTCGGCACCATGGCCGCGCGCGCCGCCATTCGCGACGTGGGTCGGGTGTTGGACATGAGCTACACCTTTTGCGATGGCATCTCCAAGCTCATCCCCAACAAGCCCGGGCAGCACATCACCATCGCCGGTGCGCTCGAGGTCGAACCGGTCTTGGCCGAGCGCTTGGCCAAAGAAGACGAGGTCAAAACCCTGTTGGCCTTGGCCCAAAAACTCGAGGGCTTGACCCGCAACGTGGGCATGCACGCGGGTGGGGTGTTGATTGCGCCCGGCCAATTGACCGACTTTTGTCCCCTCTACCAACAACCTGGCAGCCAAGCCGCGGTGTCGCAGTTTGACAAAGACGATGTTGAGGCCGCTGGCTTGGTGAAGTTCGACTTTTTGGGCCTGGCCACGCTGACCATTTTGGAGCTGGCGCGCAGCATGATTGTTCAGCGCAACCCGGCCAAAAGCGACTTTGCTTATGAAGACATCGCGCTCGATGACGCAGCCACCTACAAGCTGTTTTCGGACGGCAAAACCGAGGCCGTGTTCCAGTTTGAAAGCCGCGGCATGCAAGGCATGCTGCGCGACGCCCGCCCCACGCGTTTGGAGGATTTGATTGCCCTGAACGCCTTGTACCGGCCCGGCCCGATGGACCTGATCCCGAGTTTTGTGGCGCGCAAGCATGGGCGCGAGGATGTGGCCTATCCCCACCCCCTGGTTGAGGCGGTGCTGAGCGAAACCTACGGCATCATGGTCTACCAAGAGCAGGTGATGCAGACGGCTCAAATATTGGGCGGTTACTCCCTGGGCGGCGCCGATTTGTTGCGCCGCGCCATGGGCAAGAAAAAGGCCGAAGAGATGGCGCAGCATCGCCAAATCTTTGCCGACGGTGCGGCCAAAAACGGCATTCCCGAGCCCAAAGCCAACGAAATTTTCGACCTGATGGAGAGCTTTGCGGGCTACGGCTTCAACAAGTCGCATGCCGCCGCCTATTCGCTGTTGGCCTATCACACGGCCTGGCTCAAGGTGCACCACACGGTGGAGTTTTTCTGCGCCAACATGACGGTGGAGATGGACAACACCGACAAACTCAAGGTGTTGTTTGAAGACGCGGTCAAGATGGGGCTGAACTTTGAGCCACCGCACATCAACCGCGGTGGGCATCGGTTTGAGCCCGTCTCCAACACGGTGATCCGTTATGGCTTGGGGGCAGTGCGCGGTACCGGCCAGCAAGCCATCGAGGCCATCGTGGCGGCACGCCAAGCCGGTGGCGAATTCACCAGCTTGTTTGACTTTTGTGTGCGCATCGACCGCACCCGTGTGAACAAGCGCAGCGT
>CAXNFO010000246.1:0-3856 GCA_964201395.1 Limnohabitans sp. | reverse complement strand
CCGTAATGCACTTGGCCAGTCGCGCGATCGTAAATTTTGGTGCTTTGTCCGATGTACACGCCCATGGAGATGACCGAGTTTTCCTCAACGATCACACCTTCAACAATTTCTGAGCGCGCGCCAATGAAGCAGTTGTCTTCAATGATGGTCGGGTTGGCCTGCAAGGGTTCGAGCACCCCACCCAAACCCACGCCACCCGACAGGTGAACGTTTTTGCCCACCTGCGCACAGGAGCCCACGGTGGCCCAGGTATCGACCATGGTGCCTTCGTCCACGTAAGCGCCAATATTGACGTAGCTGGGCATCAAAATCGCGCCTTTGGCGATGTAGCTGCCGCGCCGGGCCACGGCTGGGGGTACGACGCGCACGCCGCTTTCTTTCATTTCGGCTTCACTCAGGTGAGAAAACTTGGTTTGTACTTTGTCGTAAAAGCCAAGCTCCCCTGCTTTGACCACTTGGTTGTCTTTGAGGCGAAAACTCAGCAAAACGGCCTTTTTGAGCCACTGGTGCGTGGTCCATTGGCCCACCGCTTCACGGGTGGCGACCCGCAAACGACCGGCGTTGAGTTCGGCAATGACATGGTCCACCGCATCGACGACCTCTTTGGGGGCTGAGGCGGGGCTGAGTTGGGCCCGGTTTTCCCAAGCGTTGTCGATGATGGATTGAAGCTGTTGACTCATGATGGAAGGACTGGGTTGTGTTGAAGAAATTGAACGATGCGCTCGGCCGCTTGTAAGCATTCTTCGGTTTGTGCCACCAAAGCCATGCGGATGCGACCAGCCCCGGGGTTGACGCCTTGAAACTCGCGCGCCAAATAACTCCCCGGCAAAACCGTGACATTGTATTGAGCCAACAGTTGCTGGGCAAAAAGATCATCGCGGTTTTGCCAACCAGGGGGCAATCCAGCCCATAAATAAAAGCCCGCATCGGGCAACTGAACATCCAGCACCTGGGCCAAAACGGGGGTCACACGGGCAAATTTTTCACGGTACAACTGCCGGTTTTCTCGCACGTGCACTTCATCTTGCCAAAGGGCTTTGGAGGCCGCTTGCACCATGCCGCTCATGGCACTGCCATGGTAGGTGCGGTAGAGCAAGTACTTTTGAATGATTTGGGCGTCGCCCGCCACAAAGCCACTGCGCATCCCTGGCACATTGCTGCGCTTGGACAAACTGGTGAAGGCCACCAGATTTTTGAAATCTGTTCGGCCCAATCGAAGGGCCGCTTCCAATCCCCCCAAAGGGGCTTCTTCGCGAAAATAGATTTCGCTGTAGCACTCATCGGAGGCGATGACAAAACCATGCCGATCGCTGAGTTCAAACAAGGTTTGCCATTCTGACAAGGGCATCACCGCACCGGTGGGGTTTCCCGGCGAGCAAACAAACAGCAACTGCGTTTGGGCCCACACATCCTCGGGCACGCTGGCCCAGTCTTGCGCAAAATTTCGCTGCGCCACACTGGGCACGTAATACACATCCGCCCCAGCCAGCAAGGCCGCGCCTTCGTAAATTTGATAGAAAGGGTTGGGGCACACCACCCAAGGCCGATGACCGCTGCCATGCGGGTTGATCACCGCTTGGGCAAAAGAAAACAAGGCTTCACGCGAGCCATTGACCGGCAAAATTTGGGTCTGGCCGTCCAACTGAACTTGGTATCGATCCGCCAACCACTGGGCGCAGGCCTGGCGCAATCCCGCATCGCCCGCCGTGGGGGGATAGGCGGCCAAACTGGAAAAAGCCTGGTTCATGACCTCCATGACCATGGGTGGTGTGGCATGCCTGGGCTCACCAATCCCTAAGCTGATGCCTTTGTGTGCAGGACTGGGCGCTACAACAGCAAAAAGTTGGCGCAATCGCTCAAAAGGATAGGGCTGCAAACGGTCAAGAAGGGCATTCATGACTGGTATTATCCCTTGCACATCGCCATCGGGCCTTAACTTGGCCCCCCCATAACCTTCGGCTCAACATCCGTGTCTCTTTATGAATGCAGATTTTTCCCACCTTGATTTGAGTCAAGCGGCCCAGTATGCGGTTGATGCCTCGTTGTTACCCAGTTTGATAGAGACTTTTGCCATCAGCTTGAGCAAAGAACGCAGTGCCATTGAGTCCTCATTGCCCGGCAGCGACACGAACGCGGTTCGCATGAACCTGCATTCGCTCAAAGGCTTTGTGCCCATTTTTTGCGAACCTGTGTTGGCCCAGGAAATCATTCAACTCGAAGCGCTGGGTCGGCAAGAAAGCCTGGAGAGTTTGCGCCCGCGATTGGTCAATTTGGTCGACCGACTCCAGGCATTGGAAAACGATGTCAAGCTCTGGCGGGAGCGTTTTGAACGCAACCCGACGGATCCCAGCCTGTTTCCGTCTGTGTGACGGACAAGGTCTTTTTTTGATTCTTTACAGGCTTCTCGGTGCGTCTCAATTCCATTAAGTTATCCGGCTTCAAGTCTTTTGCCGAACCCACCCATTTCATGCTGCCCGGTCAATTGGTGGGTGTGGTGGGCCCCAACGGCTGCGGCAAATCCAACATCATCGACGCGGTGCGTTGGGTGTTGGGCGAAAGCCGTGCCAGCGAGTTGCGCGGCGAGTCCATGCAAGACGTCATCTTCAATGGCACCACCTCTCGAAAATCTTCCAGCCGCTCCAGTGTCGAATTGATTTTTGACAACGCCGATCACCGCGCGGGCGGGCAGTGGAGTCAATTTCCCGAAATTGCGGTCAAACGGGTCTTGACCCGAGACGGCACCAGCAGCTACTACATCAACAACCAACCGGTGCGCCGCCGCGATGTGCAAGATGTGTTTTTGGGAACCGGTTTGGGGCCCCGGGCATACGCCATCATTGGCCAGGGCACGATCAGCCGCATCATTGAGTCCAAGCCCGAAGAGTTGCGCTTGTTTTTGGAAGAGGCGGCCGGCGTCTCCAAATACAAAGAGCGCCGCCGCGAAACCGAAAACCGCTTGAGCGACACGCGTGAAAACCTTACCCGCGTTGAGGACATCTTGCGCGAGCTGAATGTCAATTTGGAAAAGCTTGAACGCCAAGCCGAGGTCGCCCAGCGCTTCAAAGACTTGCAACAGCAAGTGGGTTTGAAGCAACAGCAATTTTGGTTTTTAAAGCGCGCCGAAGCCTTGGCGGACCAAACCCAAATGCAAGAAAGCATCTTGCAAGCGACCAATGGCCTGGAATCCAAAGTGGCCGATTTGCGCCACATTGAAGCAGATCTGGAAACCATCCGCCAAGCCCACTATGCCGCCGGTGACCAGGTCAATCAGTGCCAGGGTCTTCTGTATGAAGCCAGCGCAGATGTGGGCAAGCTGGAAGCGGAAATTCGATTTGTGGTCGAAGGTCGACAACGCGCCCTGGCGCGCATCGAACAAGTCAAAGCCCAGGCAGCCCAATGGCATGAGCAATCGGTGCAAGCCCAGGAAGAACTCTCCCGTTTGCACAACCAAAGCGCCGATGGCGATGAGCAAGCGGAGATTTTGCAAGCCCAGTGTGAGGAGCAGCAAACCCATTTGCCCCAGTTGGAAGATGCTGTGCGCCAAGCACAAACCTCAGCCAATGAACAACGCTTGCAAGTGGTTCAAGTGCAACAACAGATCCAGGTTTTGGCCGCCGATCAACGCAACATCGAAGAACAAAACCGCCAAATGGAGTCGCGCCGCGATAAGCTGGACGCTGACAAGCGCGCTTTGGCGCTGCCCGATCTGAACCAAGTAGCACAGGCCCGCACATCGATGCAGCAAGCCCAATCCCAGTCTGAGCAGGCCCAGGCGGCGCTGTTGGACTTGGAAGCCGCCTTGCCCGATTTGGATGGCCAGCGCCAGGCGGCTCAAACCGCGGTCAACACCGAGTCT
>CAXNFO010000245.1:0-3884 GCA_964201395.1 Limnohabitans sp. | reverse complement strand
TCGCAGCTTGGTCAATGACGACATCCCGCTCAATGCCGGTTGTCTCAAACCCATTGAGGTCATCATTCCGGAGGGTTGCATGCTCAACCCACAGTACCCGGCATCGGTGGTGGCGGGCAATGTGGAAACCTCCAGTTGCATCACCAACGCCCTGATGGGTGCCTTGGGCGTGATGGCGGGCAGCCAACCGACGATGAACAACTTCACCTTTGGCAATGCCAGCCACCAGTATTACGAGACGATAGCCGGGGGCAGTGGGGCCGGTGGTGTGTTTGGGGCCCAGGGTGAGGCGGTGGGTGGGTTTGCGGGCACCAGCGTGGTCCAGACCCACATGACCAATTCGCGCCTGACCGACCCCGAGGTGCTGGAATTTCGCTTCCCGGTGCGCTTGCAGTCGTTTGCATTGCGCACGGGATCGGGTGGAGCTGGGCACTGGTGCGGCGGGGAAGGTGGTGTGCGCCGGGTGGAATTTTTGCAGCCCATGACCGCAGCCATCCTCTCCAATGGCCGCGTGCACCCGGCGTTTGGAATGGCGGGCGGCCAGCCGGGGGCAGTGGGCATCAACCGGGTGATCCGTGCCGATGGCACGGTGCTTGGCCTGGACCACATCGGTCAAGTGCAAATGGCGGTGGGCGATGTGTTTGAAATCAGCACGCCCGGTGGCGGCGGTTACGGTTTGGCCGAGGGTGGGGCAGACCAGGTTTGACCATTGACGGTCAAGCCTTGTGCTGCAAAGCGCTCGGCGCTGGCGCTGCGGATGCCCTTGACCCGGCGCATCAAATCGGCCCAATCGGCAAACGGCTTGACCTGACGCTCGGCCAAGATGGCGCGGCTCATGGCGGGCCCCATGCCGCGCACGCTGTCGAGTTCGGCTTCGCTGGCGAGGTTGATCTCTAAAGCCAATGCCGCGCCCGCGAACCCGCACAGCACGCCCCACAAAGCCAAGCGCTGCAGCAAGGCGGGCCAGGCCATCCAGCCCAATCGCGGGGGATATTTGACCCAGTCCATGGTGCTCAGGCGGGTGTGGCTGCCACCGACAAGGCCTGCATGTATTGGGCCACGCCGGTTTGCACATCGGCAAACACATGGTCGCAACCGGCGCCGCGCAAGGCACTCAGGTCGGCCTGGGTGAAGCACTGGTATTTGCCGCGCAAGGCGTCGGGGAAGGGGGTGTATTCGATCAGGCCTAGCGCTTGGGCTTGGGCCAAGCTGGCCGGTTTTTGTGCGCTCAGGCTTTGCACCACGGCCAGCGCCACTTCGTTGAAGCTTTGCGCCCGCCCGGTGCCCAGGTTGAACACGCCGCTGGCCGTTGGATGGTCGAAGAACCACAGATTGACTGCGACCACATCACCCACCCAGACAAAGTCGCGCAACTGCTCGCCGGGGCCGTAGCCGCCGTATTCGCCAAACAAACGCACCCGACCATCGGCATGGAACTGACCATGCTGGTGATAGGCCACGCTGGCCATGCGGCCCTTGTGTTGCTCGCGCGGGCCGTACACATTGAAGTAGCGAAAGCCGCACACCTGCTGGGCTGCTTTGGAGAAATCGGCACCGCATTCGCGCCGCATGCGCTGGTCAAACAGCAGCTTGGAGTAGCCGTAAACGTTGAGCGGCTTTTCAAATTCGGGGCGCTCGACAAAGCTGGCCGAGCCGCCATAGGTGGCGGCCGAGGAGGCATACAACAAGCGTGCGCCCTGGCGTTGGCAGGCGGCGAACAAATCGCACGACAACTGGTAGTTGTTGTGCATCATGTATTGGCCGTTGGTCTCCATCGTGTCGCTACAAGCGCCTTCGTGGAACACCGCCTCTACGCTGCCCATGTCGCCCTTGGCAAAGCGCGGGTAAAACTGCGCCGCGTCTTGGTAGTCGGCGATGTGCAGGTCGGCCAGGTTGCGAAACTTGTCGCCATCGCGCAAATCGTCGACCGCGATGATGTTGGTGATGCCGCGTTGGTTCAAGCCCTGGATGATGTTGCTGCCGATGAAGCCGGCAGCGCCCGTGACAACTATGCGCATGGATGCCCCTTTAAAGCGGCGCAGCAGCGCCAAACAACTCGGCATGCGACACGGTGGCCGTGCCCAGCTTGCCCACCACATAACCACCCGCCTTGTTGGCCCAGGGCATGGCCTCGCGCAGCGTCAAGCCCGCGCCGACCAGCACCGCCAAGGTGGCGATCACCGTGTCGCCAGCCCCTGTGACGTCAAACACCTCTTGGGCTTGCGCCCCCACATGGCTGGCCCCTTGGGCATCAAACAAACTCATGCCCTCTTCGCTGCGGGTGACGATCACCGCTTGCAAGCCCAGTTGCTGGCGCAGGTTTTGGGCTTTGTCGGCGAGTTCTTGTTCAGAGTGCCAGGCACCCACCACTTGTTGCATTTCGCTGCGGTTGGGGGTGATCACGGTGGCGCCAGCATAAGCGCGGTAGTCGCTGCCTTTGGGGTCGACCAAGATGGGTTTGCCCAAAGCGCGCGCGGCGGCAATCATCGCGGCCACATGTATCAGACCGCCTTTGCCGTAGTCGGAGAACAGCACCACGCCATGCGCCGGCATCACGCGTTCAAAGCGCGCCGATTGCTGTTCGAGCACCGCCGGGCTGGGGCGGCTTTCGAAGTCAGCGCGCAGCAGTTGTTGTTGGCGGCCAATCAAGCGCAGTTTGACGGTGGTGTGCAAGCTGGGGTCGCGCTCGAGTTCGGGGTGGATGCCACTGCGCGCCACCAAGGCTTCAAACTGGTGGCTGGCCGCATCGTCACCGAGCACGCTGAGCAAGCTGACCTGCCCGCCCAAGGCGGCCACGTTGCTGGCCACATTGGCCGCACCGCCCAGGCGTTCTTCTTCGCGGGTGACGCGCAGCACGGGCACAGGGGCTTCAGGGCTGATGCGGTCGACCGCGCCGTACCAATAGCGGTCGAGCATCACATCGCCCACCACCAAGACATGGCTCTGGGCCAATTGCGCAGGGGTCAGGTGTTTCACAATTCCTCCACCCGCCGCGCGGGGTAACTGTCCCAGGCTTGGCAGCCAGGGCATTGCCAAAAATGTTGGGTGGCTTCAAAACCACAAGCGGCACAACGGTAGCGCAACAAAGGCTTGACCGCGCGGGCCATGGCCTTTTGCAGGCCCTCGGGGGTTTGCGTTTGGCTTTGCATCCACTGGCTGGCCACCACCAGTGAGGGCTCTTTGTCCAGGTGTTGCAGCAACAGTGCGGGCACGGCCTCTGGGTCATCCACAGCGGTCAAATCGGCCAAGGCTTTCAACACGTCCAGTGAGGGCGTGTGTTGGTAGGCCTGTTGCAACAGGGCACGCACCGGTGCGACTTGTTGGCACTCTTGCGCCCAGCGCGCCAAATGGGGGGCCACCAAGGGCAGGGAGGTTGCTTTGGCTTGTGCCAGATCCATCAACAGGGCCAGCGCTTGTGGGGCCTGCCCAGCGCGGTGCAGGCCTTGGGCCAGGGCCAGGCTGGCGCGCACATTGTGCGGCGACAAGGCCAAGGCGCGCTCCAGCAAGGCCTGCGCTGGGGGCCATTGTTCGGTGCTTTGCAAGGCCTGTGCTTGCTCGCACAGGTAGTGGGCTTGGCGCGCTTGGAAGCTGCCTTCGCCAGACTGGGCGAGTTTGTCGGCCATGGCGGCGGCTTGGCCCCAATCGCGCGAACGCTCGTAAATGCTCAGCAAGGCCAGGTGCGACATGGCCGCAAAAGCCGTGCCTTCGAGCAGGCGCAGCGCTTGCTCGGCGCGGTCCAGCAAGCCGGCTTTGAGGTAGTCCAGCGCCAGGGCATGTTGCGCGCGGTCGCGGTCGCTTTGGCTCAGGTCGGCGCGGGCCAGCAAATGTTGGTGCACCCGCACAGCGCGCTCGTACTCGCCCCGGCGGCGAAACAAATTGCCCAG
>CAXNFO010000244.1:0-3888 GCA_964201395.1 Limnohabitans sp. | reverse complement strand
CAGCACAGCCCAACAGTTGCAGCGCCCCCAGCACTTGGGTTTCCTCGCCGCGCATCACATCGGGGGCATGCGACAGTTCGCAAGAAATGCCCGGGACCAATGCCACTTTGTTGGGCACTACCCAGACCAAATGCTGGGTCAGGTTTTGCAGCGGGCTGGGGCAAGCCATGTAAGGGGCAAGCTGCCAACCCTGAGCGCTTCCGGCCATGCCGCAAATCAGGGTCAAGGCCTGGGGGTGTGCCATCCAATCGCCACAAAAATGGTCCAAAGCATTGGCAAAACCGAGGGGCGGAATGCGCAAAATACCTTGATCGCTGTGTCGCACCGAGACAATTTGTCCATCGGCAATCAGCGCGGCTCGCAATGCACTGGTGCCCCAATCCACGGCAATCAAGGTGGGGAGGTGAATGGTTTCGCTTGGGGGCATGAAGGGTCTACCCATGGGCAGGGGTTGGCCAGATGGTGCTGGGGTGATGGGATGAAGTGAGTATAGAAGTGATGTGTTTTGAGGGTTTGCTCTCGGGCCTGGCCAGTCCAGCCCTGAAATAATGTGTCCCATGGCCCAGCAGCGTCAAACCGGTCAGGCCGATAAGGAAACAACATGAAAATTTTGATCACAGGCGGCGGCGGTTTTTTGGGCGCACGCTTGGCGCGGACCTTATTGGCCACAGGTCAATTGGATGGCAAAGCGGTCAGCGGCTTGATGCTGACCGATCAGCAAGCCCCACCTGCCGATTTGGTGGCCCAGTCCAAGGTGCATGTGCGCACGGGGCCCTTGCTCGCACAAGTGGCTGATTTGGCAGACTGGCAGCCTGATGCCGTTTTCCATTTGGCCTCTGCGGTATCGGGCGAATGTGAAGATGATTTTGATTTGGGCTTGCGCTCCAACATCGACTCCACCCGCGCATTGCTGGATGCCTTTCGCCACGCCAAACACGCACCGCGATTTGTTTTTTCCAGTTCTGTGGCAGTGTATGGCCCCGATGCGGGTCACCACTGGCCGGGTGTGGTCAGCGACGACACCTTGTCCACCCCGCAGACCTCTTACGGCATCCACAAGCTCATTTGCGAGCATTTGGTCAGCGATTACACCCGCAAGGGTTACATCGATGGCCGCAGTGCCCGCTTGATGACGGTCACCGTGCGCCCTGGGCGACCCAATGGGGCGGCGTCATCTTTTTTCAGCGGCATCATCCGCGAGCCTTTGGCGGGAGAGCTTTCTGTTTGCCCCGTGGATGCCAGCGTGTCTCATCCGGTGGCATCGCCGGGAAAAACCATTGAGGGTTTGATCAAGGTCTTTGAAGCCACTCGCGAAGCCTACAGGGGGCGCACGGCCATGAACTTGCCGGGCTTGAACATCACGGTGGCCCAGATGTTGGATGCTTTGGAGGCCGTGGCGGGGCCAGAGGTTCGGGCCCGCGTGCGTTTTGAGCGCAATGCACAAATTGCCGGCATCGTGGCCAACTGGAGCCAGGGGGCCACGGCCCAGCGGGCCGCTGATTTGGGCTTAGTGCCCGACGCGGACTTTCAGACCATCATTCGCCAGTACATCGCCGATTGCGAGTTGGCTGGCTTGGGTGACAGCGCGCTCAAGGGTTTCAGACGCTGAGCGCTTCAGTGGTTGTCGCGGGGCACAAAAGCACCGCGATGGCCGCGCAAAAAGTCCAGATCGGCACCTTCGTCGGCTTGCAGCACGTGGTCGATGTAAAGCTTCCAGTAACCTGAGTTGAGCCGGGGCTCGGGGGCTTTCCACAGGGCACGGCGCTCTGCCAACACCGCTTCGCTCACATGCAGTTGCAGCAAGCGCTTGGGCACGTCCAGTTCAATGATGTCGCCGTTTTCCACCAAAGCCAAAACACCCCCAGCGGCGGCCTCGGGCGCGGTGTGCAACACCACCGTGCCGTAGGCTGTGCCACTCATGCGCGCATCGCTGATGCGCACCATGTCGGTGATGCCTTTGCGCAAAATTTTCGGTGGCAAGGGCATGTTGCCCACCTCGGCCATCCCCGGGTAGCCTTTCGGGCCGCAGTTTTTGAGCACCAAAATGCACGTTTCATCGACGTCTAAGTTTTCGTCGTCGATGCGCTGGTGAAAGTCTTCAATGTTTTCAAACACCACGGCCCGCCCTTTGTGCACCAGCAAAGCCGGGGTGGCTGCACTGGGCTTGATGACCGCTCCTCTGGGGGCCAAGTTGCCGCGCAGCACCGCAATGCCTGCTTTGTCTTTGAAGGGGGCCGCAAAGGGCTTGATCACCCGTGGGTCGTGGTTTTGCGCGCTGGCGATGTTTTCAGCCACGGTGTGGCCGCTGGCGGTGAGCAGGTCTTTGTGCAGCAGGTGTTCGATTTCTTTCATCACCACCGGCAGACCGCCGGCATAGCAAAAATCTTCCATCAGGTGATCGCCTGAGGGTTGCAAGTTGACCAAGCAGGGCAGGTCGCTGGCCAGGCGGTCAAAGTCCTCCAGTGTGAGGGTGACGCCCAGGCGTCCAGCCATGGCAATCAGGTGGATCACCGCATTGGTGGAGCCGCCGATCGCGGCCAAAGTCTTGATCGCGTTTTCAAAAGCCTCGCGGGTCAAAATCTGAGAAATTTTGTGATCACAGTGCACCATTTCCACAATGCGCCGACCCGCCATGCGGGCCAACACATTGCGACGGCCGTCGACCGCGGGGTAGGCGGCATTGCCCGGCAGGCCCAGACCCAAGGCTTCCACCATGCTGGCCATGGTGGAGGCAGTCCCCATGGTCATGCAGTGCCCGTGGCTGCGGTGCATGCAGCTTTCGGCTTCTAAAAATTCGGCCAATTTCAAAGTGCCAGCGCGCACCTGTTCACTCATGCTCCACACGCCTGTGCCCGAGCCCAGCTCTTGGCCGCGCCATTTGCCGTTGAGCATGGGGCCTCCGCTGACCCCTATGGTGGGCAGGTCCGCACTGGCCGCACCCATGATCAGTGCTGGGGTGGTTTTGTCGCAGCCCATGAGCAAAACAACGCCGTCCATGGGGTTGCCCCGGATGCTTTCTTCCACGTCCATGCTGCTGAGGTTGCGGTACAGCATGGCGGTCGGGCGCAACATCACTTCACCCAATGACATGACCGGAAACTCCAGCGGAAATCCGCCTGCCTCATACACCCCAATCTTGACTTGCTCGGCAATCGTTCTGAAGTGCGAGTTACATGGGGTGAGTTCACTGAAGGTGTTGCAAATGCCAATCACTGGACGGCCATCGAATTGATCGTGGGGGATGCCCTTGCCCTTGAGCCAGGAGCGATAGGCAAACCCATCTCGATCTTGGCGTCCAAACCATTGTTGGCTGCGCAGTTCTTCCGGCTTTTTGCGAGGTGAGGTGGTCATCTGGGTCTCCGTGGTGCTGGGTCTTGGGGCATCGTTATCGTATGATGTTAGCTCGAAATTCACTCTGGAGTTATCCATGGGCACCCCTGAAATTTTGTGTGTATCCAAGCTGCCACCGTTCCTGATGAGCGACTTGCAAGACCATTTTCAAATCCACGACCACGAACACATCACCGACCCAGGGGCCCTGGGCCGCATTCGGGCCATCGTGGGCGGGGGCGAGTCCAAAATCGATAAAAAATTGCTCAGCCTGTTTCCTGCTGTGGAAATGGTGTCTATTTTTGGGGTGGGTTATGACGGCGTCGACATCCCCACCATCCAAGAGCGTGGCATCCGCGTCACCCATACCCCTGGGGTTCTCAATGATGACGTGGCAGACTTGGCTTTGGGTCTCATGCTGTCTGTGGCGCGCCGCATTCCACAAGCACATCAATTTGTCCGCGCTGGCGATTGGGTGGATGGTCCCTTTCCCTTGGCCCGAAAACTCACAGGCGCCCGATTGGGCTTGGTGGGCATTGGCCGAATTGGGCAAGCCAT
>CAXNFO010000243.1:0-3898 GCA_964201395.1 Limnohabitans sp. | reverse complement strand
GGATGACTTTGTTGACTGATGCCATGGTCTTGCTCCAAATAGAGGGGAGATTATGCGGCCTGGGCCGGCTCGGGGGTGGCGGCTGGGCTGGCGTGGGGGGCTGGCACCACCATGGCCCAGGCCACTGCCAACCAAACGCCCATCAACAGGGCGCAGCATAAGAACAAACCCGGGGTGCCACCGCCCTTGGCCAACCAACCGCCAAACGCGCCGCCGGCAAAAATGCCCAGCGATTGCAAGGTGTTGTACACCCCCAATGCCGAGCCACGCCCACCGGGCGGGGCAAAGCGCGAGGCCAGGCTGGGCTGGCTGGCTTCGAGCACATTGAAGCCGCAGAAAAAGAAAAACAGCAGCACTGCCAGCGCCCACAGCTGCACCGTGCCCAAAGACACCCACAACAGCGCCAACTGCACCAGCATGACACCCGCAATGCAGGCCAAAAACAAAGGCCGCAACTGCCCACGCCGCTCCATGGGGAACAGCGTCATGCCCATGAACACAAACGACAGCAGCACCGTGGGCAAGTAGACCCAACCGTGGTCAGCTTGCAGCACACCGGCTTGAACCAGCAAAGCGGGCATCGACACCCAGGTGGCAAATTGCACCGCGTACAGCACAAACACACCCACATACAAGCGCATCAGGTCGGGGCTGAACAACAGCGACCAACGCACCCGCGGCGCGCCGCCCACGGGCATGGCGGGCTCGGGTGGCGTCCACCACACCACCATGGCCATGCCGGCCACCGCCATCACCGCCGTCAGGTTGAACAAACCGGGCAAGCCCGCCCATTGCGATAACCAGGGGCCGATCACCAGGGACAGGGCAAACATCAGCCCAATGCTGCCGCCCAGCAGCGCCAAGGCCTTGGTGCGCACCACATCACGGGTTTGGTCTGCGAGCAAGGCACTGACCGCCGCCGAAATGGCTCCACAGCCTTGCATGGCGCGGCCCCAGGCCAGGGTGTGCAAGTCGGTTGCGCCCGCCGCGATCAGGCTGCCCACGGCAAACAAAGCCAAACCAAACAGCATCACCCGCTTGCGGCCCCAGCGGTCGGCGGCCAGGCCAAAGGGAATTTGCAACACCGCTTGCACCAGGCCATACACGCCCAGGGCCAGCCCCATGGCGGCAGCGTCCTCACCGCCCGGGTAGCGCCGCGCCTCCAGGGCAAACACCGGCAACACCATGAACAGGCCCAGCATGCGCATGGCGTAAACCGTGGCCAGGGAAAAACTGGCGCGCCGCTCCAGCGCTGTCATGCGGGACGCGGTGTCGGGTGTGGGGGTGGAATCGGTCACGGTGGGGGCATGGGGACAAGGGTGCTTATTGTGTCCCATGCCCGCCCCCGAACGGGCTTGACTATGATTGAGGGTTGTCCTTTTGAGAGCCCCCCAGTGAACGCACCTTCCGATGGTCCGAATTTAGCCCAAGTATTGAGCGCGCAGCGGCTGAGCATCCGAGGGGCGCGCACGCACAACCTGAAAAACATCGACCTCGATATCCCGCGCAACCAATTGGTGGTGATCACCGGTTTGTCGGGCTCGGGCAAGTCCAGCCTGGCCTTTGACACCTTGTATGCCGAGGGCCAGCGCCGCTATGTGGAAAGCCTGTCGGCCTATGCGCGACAGTTTTTGCAACTGATGGACAAACCCGACGTGGATGTGATCGAGGGCTTGTCGCCCGCCATCGCCATTGAGCAAAAAGCCACCAGCCACAACCCGCGCTCTACCGTGGGCACGGTGACCGAAATCCACGACTACCTGCGCTTGCTGTTTGCCCGCGCTGGCACGCCGCATTGCCCTGACCACGGCCAACCGCTGCAAGCCCAAAGCGTGGCCCAAATGGTCGACTCGGTGATGGGCCTGCCACCCGAAACCCGGGTGATGATCCTGGCCCCAGTGGCGCGCGAGCGCAAAGGCGAATTCACCGAGCTGTTTGCCGACATGCAAGCGCGCGGCTATGTGCGCTTTCGCATCGGTGCCACGGTGTATGAGTACAACGATTTACCCACCCTGGTGAAAAACGAAAAGCACGACATCGACGTGGTGATTGACCGCCTGCGGGTGCGCGAAGACGCCCGCCAACGCTTGGCCGAAAGCTTTGAAGCCGCCCTGCGCTTGGCCCAAGGCCGGGCCATCGCGCTGGAGATGGACAGCGCGCAGCTGCACCACTTCAACGCCAGCTTTGCCTGCCCCCAGTGCGAATTTGCGCTGGGTGAGTTGGAGCCGCGTTTGTTCTCCTTCAACTCGCCCCAAGGCGCCTGCCCCAGTTGCGACGGCCTGGGCACGCAAGAACACTTCGACCCAAACCGGGTGGTGGCCTTCCCCACGCTCAGCCTGGCCAGCGGCGCCATCAAAGGCTGGGACCGGCGCAACAACCACTGCTTTTCCCTTTTGCAAAGCCTGGCCAAGCACTATGGCTTTGATGTTGAGGCACCCTTTGAGTCGCTGCCCGAGGCGGTGCGCCAAGCGCTTTTGTGGGGCTCGGGCGAAGAGGTCATCAAGTTCACCCACACCGTGGACAGCGCCAGCGGCGCGGCGCGCAAGGTCAGCAAACGGCATCCGTTTGAGGGCATCATCCCGAACATGGTGCGGCGTTACCGCGAAACCGACTCAGTGGTGGTGCGCGAAGAGCTGGCTCGCTTTCGCGCCACCCAGCCCTGCACCGACTGTGCGGGCACACGCTTGCGCCGCGAAGCGCGCCATGTGTTGATGGGCACCGGCCCGGGCGCGCAAAGCATCCATGCCCTGGGGCACATGACCTTGCGCGAAAGCCTGCGCTACTTTGAAGGCCTGCACCTGCAAGGCAACAAAGCCGACATCGCCGCCAAGGTGGTCAATGAGATCAGCTCACGCTTGCGCTTTCTCAACGATGTGGGCCTGACCTATCTGAGCTTGTCGCGCAGTGCCGACACCTTGTCGGGCGGCGAATCGCAACGCATCCGCTTGGCCTCGCAAATCGGCTCGGGCCTGACCGGCGTGATGTATGTGCTCGACGAGCCCAGCATCGGCTTGCACCAGCGCGACAACGACCGCCTGATCGCCACCTTGAAACACCTGCGCGACCTGGGCAACAGCGTGCTGGTGGTCGAGCACGACGAGGACATGATCCGCGCCGCCGACCATTGCATCGACATGGGTCCCGGCGCCGGCGTACATGGCGGGCGCGTCACCGCCCAAGGCACGCCCGCGCAAATCGAGGCCAACCCGCAATCGTTGACCGGGCGCTACCTGTCACGCAGCCTGCGCATCGAAGTCCCCCGCCAACGCCGCGCGTTTGTGCGCGAACAGCGCGCCCCCAACGCCTTCAGCGGGCGCATTGACGCACCCGCCCCCGAGCCGACACCGGTGCTGGGCGTGCACGGGGCACGCGCCAACAACTTGCAACAGGTGTCGGTGGACATCCCGGTGGGCTTGCTCACTTGCGTCACCGGTGTGTCGGGTTCGGGCAAGTCCACCCTGATCAATGACACCTTGTACACCGCTGCGGCGCGCAGCATCCACCGCGCCCACGCCGAAGCCGCAGCGCACGACGACATCACGGGCTTGGATTTGTTCGACAAGGTCATCAATGTGGACCAGTCCCCGATTGGCCGCACACCGCGCTCCAACCCCGCCACCTACACCGGCTTGTTCACCCCCATCCGCGAGCTGATGGCCGAGGTGCCGATGGCGCGCGAGCGTGGCTACGGACCGGGGCGGTTTTCTTTCAACGTCGCCGCCGCCCAAGGCGGGGGTCGCTGCGAAGCCTGCCAAGGCGACGGCGTGGTCAAGGTGGAAATGCACTTTTTGCCCGATGTGTATGTGCCCTGCGATGTGTGCCACGGCGAACGCTACAACCGCGAAACCCTGCAAGTTCAGTACAAGGGCAAAAACATCGCCCACATCCTGGGCCTCAC
>CAXNFO010000242.1:0-3898 GCA_964201395.1 Limnohabitans sp. | reverse complement strand
GGGCAATGCCCAGACCAATGCCACTGGTGGAGCCGGTGACGAGAGCGGTTTTACCTTTGAGCATGAAATTCTCCTGTTTGCACATATTTTAAGCACGCAGGCCACACCTGAGGCTTGTTTCAAGCCCCTGCGCTGTCCCCATCGCGCACACCATTGCTGAGGATTCCAATCTGGCTGATCTGCACCTCGATCAAGTCGCCAGGCTGGAGCCACAGAGGTGGCTTGCGAGACATGCCCACACCATCGGGTGTGCCCGTGGCAATGATGTCGCCCGCTTGCAAGGGGGTGAAGCCCGAGATGTATTCGATGATGGCGGGAATGTCAAAGATCAGGTCATCGGTTTGGCTGTGTTGCACCCGCTGGCCATTCAAGGTGGTGCTGAGCCACAACTGCGTCGGGTCGGTGATGTCTGCGGCGCTGACAATCCACGGACCCATGGCACCGGAGCGGTAAAAATTTTTACCCGCCGCGAGTGAGTGCTGAAACTGCACATCGCGCACGCTGCCATCGTTGAAGATGGTGTAGCCAAACACCTTGGACAAAGCTTGGTGGCGCGGAATATGGCGCCCACCCTCCCCCATGACCAAGGCCAGCTCGCCTTCAAAGTCAAAATCTGCCGAGGATTGGGGCCGCTCGAGGGGCTGACCATGGGGCACCAAAGATTCAACACCGCGAATGAACATGCTGGGGTGCTTGGGCAAGGCTGACCCCAGCTCGGCGACATGGCCTTTGTAATTGCGCCCAATGCAAAAAATGCGCGGTGCATTCGGCATGGGCAGGTCTGCAGCCAAGTCGGCCAGGGGCCAGACCCGGGGGTTTTTCAAAATGGCATGGGCCACTTCTGGCGCTTGGCCACTGGACACCACATGCCACAGGCTGGGCCAACGCTGCACCACCTCGGCTGGTGCCTCCAGCACCGATTGATCTGCCACCAGGCCAAAGCCTTTTCGACCTGCTTGGTCAAAGCTCATCCACTTCATGGCCATCCTTTGGCGAGTTGTCATTCGCATTGTGCCGTGCCCCCGGTGTGACAGCTTGGCTGCGCGGCAAGGTGTTAACCTTTCCCCATGTTGAGCGGTTTTCCATTTTTCCTGTCCTTGCGCTGGCCCTGGGCGCATTCGCGCCTTGCAACAGTGTGCTGGAGCGCACTGTGGTTGTGTGCGCTCCTGGGGGCTTTGAACCCTGTCTCGGCACAAACCTACCCGCAACGCCCCATCCGCTTGGTCTCGCCCATTCCCCCGGGCGGCGCACCCGACATGATTGCCCGTGCTTTGGGGGCCAAGCTGGCCACGCAAATGGGGCAGGCGGTGGTGATTGAGAACAAAATTGGCGCCAACGGCCAAGCCGCTGCCGAATACGTGGCCCGCGCACCAGCAGATGGCCACACCTTGCTGGTGGGCATGGACAGTTTGGTGGCCATCAACCCCTATCTGTATGCCCGCCCCGCTGTGGACGTGAACAAAGAATTGATCCCGGTGGCCACCTTGGGGGCGAATCAATTTGTCCTCGCACTCAACCCCCAATTGCCGGTCAAAAACCTAGCGGAATTCATTGCCCTGGCCAAATCGTCCAATCCGCCTTTGGCCTATGCGTCTGGGGGCAATGGCAGCCAGCATCACTTGACGATGGAAATGCTCAAGGCCCGCGCGGGCTTTGACATGCTGCATGTGCCCTACAAAGGCGGCACCCCGGCCACCACCGCCACCATTGGCGGCGAAACCGTGGCCATGTTCTCGGGCACCTCCAACGCCACCTTGATCAAAGCCGGCAAACTACAAGCCCTGGCCACCACTGGCAAGCAGCGCTCCAAAGCACTGCCCGACGTGCCCACCATTGGCGAAACCTACCCCGGTTTTGAAAACACCATTTGGATTGGCTTGTTTGCGCCCACCGGCACTCCCCCAGCGGTGGTGCAAAGGCTGCGCGAAGAAGTGGCCAAAGCCCTCAACGCACCCGACCTGATCGACAGCTTTCAAAAAGCCGGTGGCATTGAGCCCTTGCACACCAGCTTGGACGAGATGCAACAAATGATCAAGCGTGACCAAACGCGCTACAGCAAAATCATCCGCGAACTGCAGCTCAAGCTCGATTGAGACCCTTGCCTTTGGAAGTACTTCGATGAACATTCAACTCTCGGTCGCCTTGGGCGATTACGACCACCTGCGCGACCTGATGAGCGGTGTGGTGCAAGCTCCGGGCATCGACATCACTGCCATGCACCCACCGGTGGAAGAAATGTTTTTTCGCTTCACCCAGTTCAAAGAATGGGATGTGTGCGAGATGTCATTTGCCAAGTCCATCTCCATCATGTCGCAACCCGATCCTTGGCTGGCCTTGATCCCGGTCTTTCCCTCGCGCGCTTTCAGACACTCGTCGATTTATGTGCGCCGCGACAGTGGCATCCAAAGCCCGAAAGACTTGGAAGGAAAAAAGGTCGGCTTGCCCGAATGGGCACAAACCGCGGCCATTTATTCGCGGGGTTTGTTGGCCCACGAATACGGCGTGGACCTGAAAAAAATCACTTGGTACCAAGCGGGTGTGAACGATGCTGGGCGCAAAGAAAAAGTTCGCTTGCAACTGCCGGCTGGCCTGAGCTACACGCCCATGCCCCACACCTCGCTGTCGGCGATGCTGTTGTCGGGCGAGGTCGATGCTGTGTTGTCTGCCCGCCCGCCACAGGCTTTTATGCAACACCCCGATCAAGTGCAACGCCTGATCCCCAATTACCGCGAGGTCGAGCAGGCCTATTGGAAAAAAACCGGCATCTTTCCCATCATGCATGTGGTGGCCATCAAGCGCAGCACCTATGAGCGCCACCCCTGGATCGCGATGAATTTGATGCAAGGTTTTGAAGCGGCCAAACAACGCAGCTTGGTGCGCGCCAGAGACATCACCGCGTCCAGTTTTCCCTTGCCCTGGGTATCGGATTACGCAGCTGCGGCACAAGACATCTTGGGGAGCGATTTTTGGCCTTATGGCACTGCTGCCAATCAAGCCACCTTGGACGCTTTTTGCCAATATGCACACGAGCAAGGTGTGACCCACCGCTTGATGAGCGCACAAGATATTTTTGTTCCTGAAAGCCTTCAGTCGGTCAAAGTTTAAATTCACAAAAGGAGACAAGCATGTTGAAAAAATGGCTATTCGCATTGGGTTTGTGCCAAGCCCTGATCCCTGGTGTGGTGAGTGCACAAACTGCGCCTTACCCGAGCAAGCCGATCAAATTTGTGGTGCCCATCACACCGGGCGGCAGCAACGATGTGTTGGCCCGAACGATCGCGCAAAAACTCAGCGACCAATGGAAACAAGCCGTGGTGGTCGAAAACCGCCCCGGTGGCGGCATGAACCTGGGTTCAGACATGGTGGCCAAGAGCGCACCGGACGGCTACACCTGGTTGCTGGGCGCCAACAACATCTTTGTCACCAACCCCCACGTGGGCAAGATGCCGTTTGATGTGTTCAAAGATTTGGCCCCGGTCACCACCGTGGCCATCGTGCCCTTTGTGCTGGCGGTCAACGCCAACTTCCCGGCCAAAAATGTGGCCGAGTTGGTCGAATATGCCAAGAAAAATCCCAACGCTTTGAACTACGGTTCGTCAGGAAATGGCTCCCCCCAACAGCTGGCGGCCGAGATGCTCAGCCATGTGGCGGGCATCAAAATGCAACACGTGCCCTACAAGGGCGCGGTGCCAGCCATCACCGATTTGTTGGGTGGGCGCATCCAGGTGTTCATTGGTGCCGTCAACTCCTTGCTGCCCCACGTCAAAGACGGCAAGCTGCGTTTGCTCGCCGGTGCGGGTGGCAAGCGCTTTGCGGCTTTTCCAGAATTGCCTGCCATCGCCGAGACCGTTCCTGGCGTGGCCTTGGATGTGTGGCTGGGTGTGTTCATGCCCGCTGG
>CAXNFO010000241.1:0-3901 GCA_964201395.1 Limnohabitans sp. | reverse complement strand
TTGGCCACCAGGTCTTGGAACAGCAAGTCGGGTGTGTCGTCCATCAGGCCAGCGGCTTTTTGCAAGCGGGTTCCGGCGGCCGGAATTTGACCGCCCGACAAAGAGGTGTTGCCCATGGGGCGCGCGTCACGCTCCAAGATCAACACTTCCGCACCGCGTTCATTGGCGGCCAAAGCGGCAATCGTTCCGCAAGCCCCCGCCCCAATGATGAGCACTTGCACATGGCTGGAAAACTGGGCTTGATCAGGCTTGAGCACCGACATCGGTAAATCCTTTGAAGTTGTGGTTTGAAAAAGTCAAGGTGCCGTGAGGTTGGGCAGCCAAAGGATCATCTCAGGGAAGATCACATACAAACCCAGCGACAAAAAGTCCAGCAAGATAAACGGCGTCACCCCGGCAAAGGCTTGCCCCAGGGTGACCGGTATCGGCGACGAACTCTTCACCACAAACACATTCAGCCCCACCGGCGGCGTCAGCACCCCAATCTCGGCCAGTTTCACCGCCACCACGCCCAACCAAATCGGGTCGAAGCCGGCTTCTTTCATGACCGGGAACATGATGGGCAGGGTCATCACCATGATGGCGATGGGTTCAATGAAGCAGCCCAAAATGGTGAACAACACCACAAAGCAAAGCAAGTAAGTGTATTTATCCGCCCCCAAGCCAATCATGAAACTGGAAATGGCGGTCACCAGGCCCGAGTAGGTAAGAAAGCGAGCAAACAAAATGCCGCCGACCACGATGATGAAGATCACCGAGGTGGTGACGGCCGCTTCTTTGAGCACATCGATGAGTGAGCCCGGTGTCAACTTGCGTCGGGCCAGGGCAATGACGAAAGCCCCAAAAGCGCCCACCGCACCCGCATAAGTGGCAGGAAAGTAGCCGCCATAAATGCCGCCCACCACAACGGAAAACAAAATCATGATGCCGTAAACACCTTTGAGCGACTGAAAGCGCTCGGTCCAGGTGAACTTGAGATTGGCCAGCGGGGCCAAGTCCGGGCGCACGCGGGCCAGCACATAAATACCGGTGCAGTAAATGATGGCGGTCAGGATGCCCGGCACCACACCAGCGATCAGCAGCTTGCCAATCGATTGTTCGGTGATGACGGCATAGACCACCATCAAGATGCTCGGCGGTATGAGCGCGGCCAAGGTGCCTGCGGCGGCAATGCAACCGGCGTTGAGCCGCACGTCATAGCCAAAACGGGCCATTTCCGGCATGGCCATTTTGGTGAACACGGCGGCATTCACGATGGTCGAGCCCGATGCCGCACCAAATGCGGCCGAGGACATCACGGTGGCCATCGCCAACCCACCGCGCAGTGCACCCAGCCACACATAGGCCATGCGAAACAGGTCGGTGGTGATGCCCGATGCAGTGGCAAACGAGCCCATCAAAATGAACAACGGGATCACCGCCAACGAGAAAGAGTTGGTGGTGCCAAACGGAATGGCGGCGATTTGGGCGAATGCCGCATCAGGGCCGACCGAGAGGTAAATGCCCAAGAAGCCGGCCAGGCCCAGGGCCACACCAATGTGTGCACCCAGTACCAACCAAATCAGCAAAAGGCTGACAACGACGATTCCGGTGGTTTCAGGAGAAAGTAATGGCATGAGAGTGTCCTGAATTGATTATTGGAAATTTGTCTGGGTTTGTTGCTCAGCACCCGCCTCGCCACTGATCATGTGGCGAAGATTTTGGATCAGGTCCAAGCCCAGTTGCACCAACAACAAGCCACAACCCAGCACCAGGAGCAGGCGCGCTGGAAAGAGCGGGAAGCGAATGGACCCCATGGTGGCTTCGCCGATTTCCAAGCTGTAAAGGGCTTCGTTGAAACCCTGCCAGGCCACCAAGCCAAAGTAGGCAATGGCCACCATGTGGGTGACTGCGTCCATGAAGGCTTTGGTGCGTGGGCCGCGATTGGTGTAAAAAATTTCCACCCGGATGTGGCCGCGCTGCGATTGGGTGAAGGCCAGCGCACCAAACACGATCAGCACCATGGTGCTTTCGGTGATTTCCAAAGTGCCGGGCACGGGCCATCCAAAAAACTTGGTGCCCACGACATCGGCAAAGCCCAGAAGCATGGAAATGATCATGCCCAGTGCGCCCATGAGCAGCAGCACCAGTGCCAATTTACGAACCCATTCGCTGATTTTTTGCATGTGGTGTATTCCTGAAAAATGGGGTGCTCCATCACGGCCACAGGCCGGTTGGACAAAAGCGTGGGTCAAATAAATAACCACCCATCAACTTGGGAGTTGTGGGTGGTTTTAATCAAGCTTTCAGATGGTGCTTCCGGTGGAAAGCCTCAGCCAAGAAGACACTGATATCAGAGGCCCAAAATTTGGCGCCAGCGTGCTGCGACCCGCTTGGGGGTTTCTGCATCGCCCGATGCAGCAGCCGTGGCTTTTTCCCAGTCGGCCAAAAAGTCGGGCGCCGTGGCACGCCATTTTTTGAGTTCGTCCGCTGAAATGGGGATCACATTGCCGCCTTGGGCTTTGATGTTGACCAAGGACTTGGCTTCGAAATCCAAAATGTAATTCATGTACTCACGCTGGGTGGCGCGGGCTTCTTCTTGAAAGATTTTTTGGATGTCGGGTGGCAGACGCGCCCAGGTGCGCTTGCCAATGGTGATGTTGTGGCCGGAAATGGCCATCACAGGACCGCAATGGGTTTTTGCCACTTCATTGAGTTTGAGCGACTGGATGTTGCCAGGGTTGATGAAGGAGTAATCGATGTTGCCGCTTTTGAGCGCTTCATACACGCCGACAGGGGGCACGGTGACGGGCACTGCGCCAATGGCGGTGAAGGCCTTGGGAATGTCGGCACCAAAGCTGCGGGCCTTTTTGCCGCGCATGGTGGCAACGTTGGCGCAGTCATTGTTGCTACCGCTCAGGTAGTACTCGCCCAAGGGTTGTTGAAACAGCCACACCACACCGATGCGGTCCATCTCTTGTTGGTAAATGGGCATTTCTGCCGACACGGTTTCGAGCAGGTCGATCACCTGTTTGGTCGAGGTGAACAGCATGGGCGTTTGAAACGCACGCCAGTAGCGCAACTGATCGGGGTTGTACCCAGGGGCGGTGGACGTCATGTCAATGGCACCACGCGAAGTCAGCATCAGCAACTCGGTGCCTTTGCCCAGACCTTCAGCAAAAGTGATTTCGATCTTGACTTGGCCGTTGGTGCGTTTTTCGATTTTGGCCGCAAAATCTTTTTCCAGTTGCAAGAAGGGACCATCGGGCAAGTAGTGGCCCCAGCGCAGCAAAAACTTGGGCTGGGCCATGGCGGCAGCCGTCAAAGTCAGGCCCAGCACAGTGGCCAGCGCGGAACGCAAAAACGAGAACTTTTTAAACTGCATCAACGGCTCCTGAGTCAATGAAAATGAATGGATCTAATTCATTGTTGGTGTGAAGCCCGGTTTTGTCAAGCGAGCAAACCTGGGTTTTTTGCGGGTGTGAAAGGCCCATCCAAATCGGTGCGCAAACGCCAGGCTGGTGCATGCAAAGTGATTACTGTGATCAGCCTGACGGGGGTGGTGACCACACTGGTGCACATCCAAGGTTTGGCATACTGGGATTTGTTTAAACGCCCTGATGGGCATTTCAGGGAGTACCACCATGGATTTACAACTCAGCGGCAAAACCGCATTGGTCACGGGGGCCAGTGTCGGCTTGGGGCGCTGCATGGCGCAGATGTTGGCGCGTGAGGGCTGCGAGTTGGCCATTGTGGCTCGCCGCGAAGAGCTGTTGAATGGCTTGGCCCAAGACATTCAAGCCGATGGCGGCGTCAAGCCCTTGGTGATCGTGTGTGACATCACCCAGCCTGATGCCCCCACGCAAATTCGAGAGCAGGTGATGCAGCGCTGGGGCGGCTTGGACATCTTGGTCAACAACGC
>CAXNFO010000240.1:0-3910 GCA_964201395.1 Limnohabitans sp. | reverse complement strand
TGGGATTGGCGGGATTGGCTGTTTTGCCGGGTTGTGCCACCTTGGCCTCTGGCTTGGGCCCTGCCCCCACAACTTTGGGATTCCCGGCCGTCGCGAAAAGTTTGCTCGACAACGTGATCTTGCCGCCGGGCTACCAATACAGCGTTTTGCACGCCACCGGAGACGCCATGGATGCCAACACGCCGGCCTACTCCAACAGCGGCCTTGAAAAAGATGATTGGTCGCGCCGCATTGGCGACCACCACGATGGCATGGATATCTTTTACATCGATGCCCAAGGCAAGTATTCTGAAAAAGAAACCACCCGCGCTGTTTTGTGTGTCAACCACGAAAGCTCTGCTGACGCCCATTTTTTGCATCCCAACGGACAAACCTCTCAGGGGGTGAGTGGCAAGAAGTTTTCGCAATTTGGCGAATGGGACTTGGGCAACCGGCCTGAACTGGAAGTGCTCAAAGAGATCAACTTGCACGGCGTCTCTGTGGTCGAGATCAACAAAACACCGGCAGGCTGGCGCATCAATGCCAGCTCGGCTTTGAACCGCCGCATCACCCCACAAACACCGATGCGCATCAGTGGCCCCCGGGCTTCCATCGAAGACATTCGGCAAAAAATGGTGACCCACTGGGACACCTCGGGCTCCATGAGCCGGGGCACCCTGAACAACTGCGGCCACGGCAAAACCCCCTGGGGCACGTACTTGGGCTGTGAGGAAAACTGGGCCTTTTACTTTCAAACCACGGCGGGCGCCCCCTTGCCCGACAACGAAGCCGCCTCGCGCAAGCGCTACGGCTTGCCCGCTGCACCCGTCGCTGCCAATGTGAAAAAAGCCACCGGTCAAGGCTGGCACACGGTGTCGTCCACCGATGACCGCTTTGCCCGCTGGAATTTGGCGGCACAGGGTGCGAATGCCGAAAAAGACTTTCGCCATGAAGCCAACACCTTTGGCTACAACGTCGAAATTGACCCCCTCAATCCCAACGCCACCCCTGCCAAGCGCACGGCCATGGGCAGATTTGCCCACGAGGCTGCTGTTTGCGGACTGCCAGTCGCGGGCGAGCCTTTGGCCTTTTACATGGGCTGCGACTCACGCAATGAATACATCTACAAATTTGTCAGCACCGCCGTGTGGGACCCGAGAGATGTGGGTGCCGGCTTGGTCGCTGGTGACAAGTACTTGAGCGAGGGCCGTTTATACGTGGCCAAATTCAATGCCGATGGCTCGGGCGAGTGGATTGAACTGGCGCTGTCGGATGCACGGATCGCCAAACATTCAGCGTTCAAATTCACCTCCCAGGCTGACATTTATGTCAACACCCGGCATGCGGCAGATGCCGTCGGTCCCACGCCCATGGACCGACCCGAATGGGGTGCCATCAACCCCCGCAACGGTGAGATCTATTTCTGCTTGACCAACAACAACGCCGCCAACCGCACCCCCAGCAAAGTGAATGCCGCCAACCCCCGTGCCTATATGGACACGGACGGCAAAAAATCCGCTGGCAATCCCAATGGCCACATCATCCGCTTCAAAGAAACCAACCAACGCGCTGTGTCCAAAAGCTTTGCCTGGGACATCTTTTTGTTTGGGGCCGAAGAGGATTCGGGCGACGCCAACCTGTCAGGCTTGACGGCCAGCAACGCATTCTCATCCCCTGACGGCTTGTGGTTCAGCCAGACCACCGGTATTTGCTGGATTCAAACCGATGACGGCGCCTTCACCGACGAGACCAATTGCATGATGCTCGCCGCCATCCCTGGCCAGGTGGGCGACGGCAGCAAAGTCACCGCCAAAAACAAAATGATGGTCAATGGGGCAGAGCAAACCGGCACCCAAGAAACCTTCATCTCCGCGGCCTTGGGTGAGGCCAAGCTCAAACGCTTTTTGGTGGCACCCAAAGGCGCTGAGGTGACAGGCATCACCGAGGCCGATGGCGGCCGCACCTTGTTCGTCAACATCCAACACCCCGGTGAGTTGTCTGCGCCCCTGTCCGCGGGCAAACCGATGGAGAGCCTGTGGCCTGGCAATCAAGGGGTTGGCCCCCAAGGTCGCCCACGCTCGGCCACCATCGTCATCACCCGCCAAGACGGGGGCGTGATCGGTCTTTAGGCGGGTTCAGGAATCGGGCTTGATATTGGCCGCGCGGATGACCCGCGCCCATTTGGCCGCTTCGCTCTTCATGAACTCGCCAAATTCTTCGGGCGAGTTGGCTGCCGGGTCAATGCCCTGCGACACCAATTTTTCTTTGATGTCAGGCATCTCCAAGACCTTGGTGATTTCGCGGTTCAAACGCAGAATGACGTCGCGCGGAGTCCCAGCGGGCACCACCATACCGTACCAGTTGACCGCCTCCAAACCAGATGCAAACTCGCTGGTAGAAGGCACATCGGGCAAGATGGCCAAGCGCTTGGGGCCGGTGGTGGCCAAAGCGCGCAAGCGGCCCGTCTTGATGTGCTGCAAACCAATGGCCACGGTGTCGTAGCCCAGTTGGACCTGGCCGCCAATCAGGTCGTTCATGCCCGGCGCACTGCCTTTGTAGGCGATGTGCACGGTTTGAATGCCCGCCACATTGTTGAGCAGCTCTCCGGTCAAATGGGGCAGGCCGCCGTTGCCGCTGGAGTAGAAATTGACCTTGCCTGGATTGGCTTTGGCATAGGCCACGAGTTCTGACAAATTTTTCGCCGGCACACTGGGGTGGGCATAGACCAAAAAAGGCAGCGAAGCCACCAACATCAAGGGCGTGAAATCCTTGTCCATGTTGAAGGGCAAGTTGGGCATGAAGACCGGGTTGATGCTGATGTTGCCGGTGGTGCCAAAAAAGATGGTGTGCCCATCGGCCGGGGCCTTGGCCACCAGATTGGTGCCGAGCACTCCGGCCACGCCCGGCTTGTTGTCGATGATGACCGGTTGACCCAGGGCCTCCGACAACTTGGGCGCGATGGTGCGGGCCACGATATCAATGCCGCCGCCCGGTGGAAAGCCAATCACGATGCGCACTGGCTTGGAGGGAAAGGGCTGGGCCCAGGCTGGGGCCAGGGGCATGGCCAGCCCCATGGCGGCCAGCAGACTGGATAAGAATAAGCGGCGAGGCTTGAAAGAAGTCATGGCGTTGATCCTGATCAATGAGATGCGTTGACAGTAAATTCCAAATGCTGGGATAATTTTACAAATTAAACCACACCAAGGCAGGCTGCTCATGCGCACCAATATCCATGTTTACGCGGGTACCGCAGGACACTCGGCTTGGTTCAGCGAAGATGCCGGACAAACTTGGGTACACCCCAACAGCCACAGCGGAATGTACCTGGAGGCCCGGGTTTGGTGCTTGAGCAGCCACCCTGCCATGCCAGAGCATGTGTTTGCCGGGACCGACATGGGTATCTACCGCTGGGACGAAGCCCCTGCACGCTGGGTGGCCCTGCCTTCGCCAATGACCGATGTATGGGCCCTGGCGCAAGACCCCAGCGATGCACGCGTGTTGATCGCCGGCACCAGGCCCGCCGGGTTTTTTCGCTCCACCGATGCGGGCCAACATTGGCAGGCCCTGCAAGCGCCCGGCATCAGCCAGTTTTCAGACATCAACATGGGCCCGACCCGCGTCACACAAATTTTGTTCGATCCGGTCACGCCCGGTATGGTGTGGGCCACGGTGGAAATTGGCGGCATCTACCGCAGCGCTGACCATGGTCAAACCTGGCAACTGCTGGATCAAGGCCTGGTGTCGGCAGATGTGCATGGGATCGCGGTGGTCCCAGCCCCTGGCGGCGGCGACAGCTGGGTCTATGCCACCACCAACCGCGGCTTGCACCGCAGCACCGACCAAGGTCAAAACTGGGTGTTTCAAGAATTGAAAACGCCCTGGCAATACACCCGCACCGTGATGCCACGCTTGGACAACCCGGCCATTGTGT
>CAXNFO010000239.1:0-3956 GCA_964201395.1 Limnohabitans sp. | reverse complement strand
TATTTAGAAGCCGTGGTGCGCGTCTACAACCTGTGGGGGCGGCGTGACAACCTCTACAAAGCCCGCATCAAAATACTGATCAAGGCCGAAGGCCAGCGCTACATCGACGAGGTCGAAGCCGAGTACCAGCGCATCGTGGACCAAGACGGCGCACCACACACCATCACCCCGGCTGAACTGGAACGCGTCAGCCAAAGCTTCCAACCACCGACCAAACCGGTCCACAGCCCTGTGGACCACAAGATGCAGCGCATTTTGGAGGTGGCCGCGCATGACGACACCGAGTTCACCCGCTGGTTGCAACAAAACGTGGCGGCCCACCGCGAACCGCATTTGCGCATCGTCACCTTGTCGTTCAAACGCCTGGGCCAAGCACCCGGTGACGCCACCGCCGCTCAACTCGATGCGGCGGCCGAATTGGCCGACGCGTTTTCTTCGGGTGAGTTGCGCGTGTCGCACGACCAAAACCTGGTTTTGCCTTGGGTGCCCTGCGACCAACTGCCCGACCTGTGGCGCCAAGCGCGCAAGCTCGGTCTGGCCCGGCCCCACACCCGCTTGCTCACCGACATGATCGCGTGCCCGGGTGGCGACTATTGCGCCTTGGCCAATGCGCGATCGCTGCCGATCGCAGCGGCCATCACCGAGCGCTACCAACACCTCGATGAGTTGTTTGACCTGGGTGAAATTGACCTGCACATCAGCGGTTGCATCAACTCCTGCGGCCACCACCACAGCGGCCACATTGGCATCTTGGGCGTCGACAAGGACGGCCAAGAGTGGTACCAAATCACCTTGGGTGGCTCGGACGGCTCGGTCTTGAGCGGTGTCCCCCAACCGGGCAAGGTGGTGGGCCCGTCGTTTTCCGCCCACGAGGTGGTGGATGTGATCGAAGCGGTTTTGGACACCTACCGCGATGTGCGCCAGCCTGACGAGACCTTTGCTGACGCCTTGAAGCGCGTCGGCCACGAGCCCTTCAAGCGTGCAGCCCATGCCAGCCGCTCGCCCGCCGCGCCCCAAACGCACACCGAACACAGCCCTGCCTGAAGGCCCGCCATGACCACACTTTCACTGCATTTGTTATCCGCCACGGTGGCCCAGGGGCAGCCCCACGATGGCGCAGAGGTGCGCGCCGAGTCCGGCGTGTTGCGCCTGCCCAACGATGCCGACCTGCATGCCGTTGATGTGCAGCAGGTGCAACGCATCGAGTTGAACTTTCCCAAATTCACCGACGGCCGCGCGTTCAGCCAAGCCTGGTTGTTGCGCCGCCGCCATGGTTTCAGCGGCGACATCCGCGCCTGCGGCGATGTGCGGGTGGATCAGTTGCAACAAATGGCGCGCAGCGGTTTCAGCAGCGCGGTCTTGGCCAACGCACAAGACCTGGCACTGGGTCGCCAGTTGCTGGGCCATTTCCATGGCTTCTACCAAGGAGACGCCGTTCATGGCCAGCCCCATTTCAGGTCTGGCCAGTCGCCAGCCGTGCATTCCCCACCACCCAGGACCGCACAGCCATGAGCGCGTCCACCTCCCTCAACCCGCTTCAGCAGCCGGCCAAGACCCCCGCCACGCGCTTGCATGCCCAACCCAGCCCTGACTTTGCGCACAAACTGGCGCAAACCCAGGCCTTGCTGCAAAGTGCAGCCCGCGACTTCAGCCCGGTGAAGCAAGCCTCCAGCCTGGGGGCCGAGGACGTGGTCATCACCGATGTGATCAACCGTTTGCAACTGGCCATTCCGGTGTTTGTGCTCGACACCGGGGCGCTGCACACCGAAACCCTGGCCTTGCTCGAGCGCTTGCAGGCGTTTTCCCACACGCCCGTGGAGGTGCTGCAACCGCAGCGCTTGGCGGTGTTGAACTTTGTTCGCCACCCCGGTCAGGCCGCCATTTACAACAGCCAGGCCGAGCGACAAGCCTGCTGCCAGATCCGCAAATTGGAGCCCCTGGGCCGCGCTTTGGCCGGTCAGCGTGCCTGGATCACGGGCCTTCGCCGCGAACAATCCAACGCCCGAGCCGAAGTGCAAGCGGTGCAAAACGATGTGCAAAACGGCGTGACTCTCAGCAAGATCAACCCCTTGGTCGAATGGACCTGGGGCGATGTCTGGCATTACATCGCCACCCACGGCGTGGACTACAACCCACTGCACGACCAGTTTTTCCCGAGCATTGGCTGCGCACCGTGCACCCGCGCCATCAGCCTGGGCGAAGACTTCCGCGCTGGTCGCTGGTGGTGGGAAAACGCATCGGCCAAAGAATGCGGCCTGCATACGCCCACCGCCAGCCCCATCCCCGAAGCCCCCGAGTCAGCCATCCCCACCGGAGCCACCGCATGAATGCACGCGCCGAACCCGACCTGCTCGCCCCGTTGAGCAATGCCCACCTGGACGCCCTGGAAGAAGAAACCATTTACATCCTGCGCGAGGTGGCGGCCACCTTTGAGCGGCCCACCTTGTTGTTCTCTGGCGGCAAAGACTCATTGGTCATGCTGCGCTGCGCTGAAAAGGCCTTCATCGACCGCCAACATGGGGGCCGTTTGCCTTTTCCGCTGCTGATGATCGACACTGGCCACAACTTCCCCGAGGTAACCGATTTCCGTGACTTGCGCGCCCAAGAACTGGGTGCCGAATTGATTGTGCGCAGCGTCGAAGACTCGATGCGGCGCGGCACGGTGCGCCTGGCCCACCCGGGCGAGAGCCGCAATGTTCACCAATCGGTCACGCTGCTGGAGGCGATCGAAGAGTTTCGTTTTGATGCCTTGATGGGCGGCGCGCGACGCGACGAAGAAAAAGCCCGTGCCAAAGAGCGCATCTTCAGCCACCGCGATGGTTTTGGCCAATGGCAACCCAAGGCCCAACGGCCAGAGCTGTGGAATTTGTTCAACACCCGCTTGCAACCGGGCGAGCATTTCCGCGTGTTCCCCATCTCCAATTGGACCGAGTTGGATGTGTGGCAATACATCGCCCGAGAGCGCATCGCCCTGCCCTCTATTTATTACAGCCACACCCGCAACGTGGTAGAGCGCCGTGGCCTGCTGGTGCCCGTGACCGCGCTGACGCCGCCGCGCGCTGGCGAGCAAGTGGTCGAGCGCGCGGTGCGTTTTCGCACCGTGGGCGACATCACCTGCACCTGCCCGGTGGAGAGCTTGGCCCGCACGCCCGAACACATCGTCACTGAAACCTTGGCCGCTGGGGTGAGCGAGCGCGGTGCCACCCGCATGGACGACCAGACCTCTGACGCTTCCATGGAAAAACGCAAACTCGAGGGGTATTTCTGATGAGCGACACCCACGCCGCCTTGAAATTCATCACCTGTGGGTCGGTGGATGATGGCAAAAGCACCCTGATCGGCCGCTTGCTGGTCGACACCAAAGCGGTTTTGCAAGACCATTTGGCCGGTGTGCAACGCCATGGACAAACCGATTTGGCTTTGCTCACCGACGGCCTGAGTGCTGAGCGCGAGCAAGGCATCACCATCGATGTGGCCTACCGCTACTTTTCCACTGAGCAGCGCAAATTCATCATTGGCGACGCGCCCGGCCACGAGCAATACACCCGCAACATGGTCACCGCCGCCTCTAGCGCCGACGCCGCTGTGGTCTTGGTGGACGCCACCAAACTCGATGCCACCAACCCCCAGCTGGCTTTGTTGCCGCAAACCCGCCGCCACAGCCTGTTGCTGAAACTGTTGCGGGTGCCTTCCGTGGTCTTGGCCATCAATAAACTCGATGCGGTGGACAACCCCAGCCAGGCCTATGAAAACATCCGACAAGCCTTGCTGCGCTTTAGCGAACAAGCGGGCATCGAGGTGGCTGCCGTGGTGCCGGTGTCTGCCCTGTTGGGGCACAACGTGGCCCAAGCTGAACCGGGTTGGTGCGGCTACAACGGCCCATGTTTGCTCGACATCTTGCACCGCTTGCCCACCACCCCAGCTGAGCGGCACCTGCCCTTCAGCGCGCCGGTGCA
>CAXNFO010000238.1:0-3967 GCA_964201395.1 Limnohabitans sp. | reverse complement strand
ATGACCGACGAGCTGACCCATGTGCGCGTCACCCAATCCATCTTTCCCAGCACCTTCATCATCCCCTTGTCGGCCAGCATGACCATCACCCAAATGCATGTGCCGGTGGACGACACCCACACCTATTGGTATGCGTTTTTCACCAGCTTCGACAAACCCCTGGACGGTGCGGCCATGCGCGCCCAGCGCGCGCCCTACATCAGCCTGCCCGAATACATCCCGGTGTCGGGGCGACACAACCAATGGGGCTTCAACCCCGATGAGCAACGCGACCAAACCTATTTGGGCATGGGCGAAGACGACATCAATGTGCACGACCAATGGGCGGTGGAGAGCATGGGTGCCATCCAAGACCGCACCCGCGAGCATTTGGGCACCAGCGACAAATTGATCGTGGCCAACCGGCGCCAGTTGCTGCAAGCCATTGACAGCGTGGAAAGCGGTGGCCCGGCCCCTGGCGTTTCGCAGGCCGATGTGGCCCAACAACGCACCGGGCCCGACACCGTGGATGGTGTGGCCCCGGCCGGCACCTGGGCTACTTGGTGGCGCGAACAAGCCCTGGCCAAGCACGCGGCCTGCCCATGGATGAGCGACACCCAGGCCCACAAAACCACGGTTTGACCCGCAGTCACATGCCAGCCCAAACCTTTGACGAACGCTGCGGCATCCACACCCCGCAGCGGGAACTTGCCCTGCAACAAGCCTTGCAAAAAATGCGCGAGCGCGCTCTGCGCGAGGTGCGTTTTGTGTGGTGCGACATCCATGGCACCACCCGCAGCAAAACCCTGATGCCCGATGCGGTCGAAGGCGCGCTGCGCAATGGGGTCGGGATGGTCAGTACCTTGATGCTCAAAGACACTTCGGACCGCACCGCCTTCAAAGTCTTTGAACCCGGTGGCACCGATGGCTTGCACGGCTTTGGCCAGGGCAACAACGTCACCTTGCTGGCGCAAGACATCGAACTCCACACCCTGCCCTGGGCGCCCGAGGTGGGCTGGGTGCCATGCCAAGCGTGGTTCCAAGACGTCACACCGGTAGCCTGGGACAGCCGACGCGTGCTGCAATCGGCTGTGGCCCAACTGCAAACCAAAGGCTGGGGCATGCAATGCGGCTTGGAGGTGGAGTTTCACATTTACCGCCTGCGCGGCCCCGGCGCGCACACCGACCCGCACCAAGCCGCGTGGCCAGGCCCACCACCCGAGGTCGACTTGATCCACCCCGGCTGCGCCTTGCTCAGCGAAGCCCACAGCGACACCGCCCACGAAGCCTTGCGCATCGTGCAAGACACCGCCCAAGGCATGGGCCTGCCCTTGCTGTCGCTGGAAATTGAACTCGGCCCCAGCCAAGTCGAAGCCGTCTTTGCCCCCACCGACGCCTTGCGCGCGGCCGACAACATGGTGCGCTTTCGCAATGGGGTGCGCCAGGCCTTGGCCCGCGCTGGGTATTGGGCGAGCTTCATGTGCCGCCCGCCGTTTGATCACATCATGTCCAGCGGTTGGCACCTGCACCAATCTCTGATCGACCTCGAAAGCGGTGCCAATTTGTTTGTGCGCGATGCAGCGGCCCAGGGCAGCAGCGCACAAGACGCCGAACACACCTTGTCCAGCTTGGGTGCGAAATACCTGGCGGGCTTGCTCGACCATGCGGCAGGCGCATTGGTGTTTTGCACGCCCACGGCCAATGGCTATGGCCGCTTTCGCCCGCTGGCCTTGGCGCCACAAGCGGCGGTGTGGGGGCGCGACAACCGGGGGGCCATGCTGCGCATCATCGGCCAAGCGCAAGACACAGCCACCCGGATAGAGAACCGCATTGGCGAGCCCGCCGCCAACCCTTACCTGTACATGGCCTCGCAAATCCATGCGGGCTTGGACGGCATTGCGCGCGGCTTGAAGCCGCCCTCAGCCACCGAGTCCCCCTATGGCCAAGGCAACACCCTGCTGCCCACCGATTTGGGCCAAGCCTTGGCGGCTTTGCAAGCCGACACGCATTTGGTGAACGCCTTTGGCCCCGGCTTTGTGGCGCTGCTCAGCGGCATCAAGCAGTTGGAGTGGCAGCGCTACCAGCAAGCCGAAGACAAGATGGCGTTTCAGCGCAACGAATACTTCAGCCGCATCTGAAGCGTGGGTGATGCACCCGCATCAAGCTGCGCGCGACCACCGCAGGTCTTGGCGGCGCAAGCGCAGGGTGCGCCACCAATATGAAAAGGTGAAACCAGGCCACAAGGTGACGTTGCGGCCTGCGGCATCGAGGTACCAACTTTTGCACCCGCTGCCCCACACCGTCCCTTGGGTGCGCTTTTGCACTTCTTGGTTGTAACTGGCTTGAGCCTGGGGCGTGACCTCAATGGCGGTTTGCCCCTGGGCTTTCATGCTGCGGATGCAGCGCAGGATGTAATTCACCTGGGCCTCAATGATGAAGATGATGGAGTTGTGGCCCAAGCCCGTGTTGGGCCCCAGCAGCAAAAACAAATTGGGATAACCCGCGACCAAGGTGCCTTGGTAGGCCTGCAAACCGGTGGCGGCCCAGGTGTCGTTCAAGTCCACCCCGCCCCGGCCCATGAATTTGAGCGGCGTGTACAAGTCGGTGGCCCGAAAACCGGTGCCGTAAATGATGGCGTCCACCGGTTGTTCTTGCCCATCGATGAGAATGCCTTTGGCACCCACCCCACCCATGCCAGAAGCGGGGTGCACGGTGACATTGGGCTGGGCCAGGGCCGGGTAGTAGTCGTTGGAGAGCAAGATGCGTTTGCAGCCAATCCGGTAGTCGGGGGTCAACAAGCTGCGCAGGGCCGGGTTTTTGATGTTTTTTTTCATGAAACGCAAACCCAAGGTTTGCACCCAATCCATCCAACCCGGTCGCAGGGTAAAGCCGATTGCTTGTATCTCTTGGCGCCAATAAATCCACCAGCGGAACAGCTGTCGGTACAGGGGCAAGCGGTGCATCCAGCGGCGCTCGGCATCGGTGATGGGTCGATCCATTTTGGGCAGAACCCAAGGCGGTGTGCGCTGCACCAGGTGCAATTGCGCCACCACTTTTTGCAACTGCGGCACAAACTGAATGGCGCTGGCGCCCGTGCCGATCACCGCCACCCGCTTGCCTTTGAAGTCAAAGCCCGAATCCCACTGGGCAGAGTGAAAAGCAGCGCCTTCAAATCGCTCGATGCCTGGTATCACCGGTATCGCCGGGCGGCTCAACCCGCCCATGGCGGTGACCAAGCATCGCGCGGTCAGGGTTTGGCCATCGACAGTGCGGATGCGCCAAATATGGTGGGCCTCATCAAAGTCGGCCTGGGCCAGTGCGCAGTTGAATTGGATCTTCGATCGCAAGCCGTGCTTGTCCACACAGTGGCGCAAATAGTCCCATATTTCGGGCTGGGGCGAATACATGCGCGACCAATCGGTGCGGGGCTCGAACGAGAACGAATACAGGTGCGAGGGCACATCGCAAGCGCAACCTGGGTAGGTGTTGACGCGCCAAGTGCCGCCCACATCGGCGCCTTTTTCGAGCACCACAAAGCGCTGCTCACCGGCTTGCTGCAAGCGCATGGCCATGCACAAGCCGCCAAAGCCCGCCCCCACAATGACCACCTGGTGATCGGGTTCCACAGGGTTTGCCGTGTGTCCAAGGGGGGTGCTCATGCGTTCTCCTGAAGCGTCACCACTGGGTGCGCAGGGGCGTGTAAAAAATCTGCCGCCTGGGCCAAGGCCAGCCTACCCTCGGGCAGCCACTTGCGAAACAAGGGCCACACATGGGGCACCACCGGCCAGGTTTCAAACTGGTGGACCACGCCAGCGGCCAAGGCGCGCTGATGCAAGCGGCGTGCATCATCGAGCAGCACCTCGTCGCTGCCAACAAAAGTCAAGATGGGTGGCAGGCCTTGCAAGTCTCCCCACAAGGGCGAGGCCAAGGGCGCCTCGGCAGCGCTGCCTTGCAGATACAAATCGACGCCTTTTTGCAATTGATCGGG
>CAXNFO010000237.1:0-3975 GCA_964201395.1 Limnohabitans sp. | reverse complement strand
CCATAGGAGCAGCGGCACAGCGGGATTTGGTTCATGATGGCGGCACCATCGACCAACCAACCGATCACGCCGACATCGGCCCAGGTGAGGGTGGGGTAGTTGAAGATTGAGCTGTATTTGGCTTTGCCCGTGTGCAGTGCATCGAGCATTTGGTCGCGGCTGGTGCCCAAGGTTTCGGCGGCGCTGTACAGGTAAAGGCCATGGCCGCCCTCGTCTTGCACCTTGGCAATCAAGATGGCTTTGCGTTTCAAGCTCGGTGCGCGGCTGATCCAGTTGCCTTCGGGCAGCATGCCGACGATTTCGCTGTGGGCGTGTTGGCTGATTTGGCGCACCAGCGTTTTGCGGTAGTGCTCGGGCATCCAGTCGCGGGGCTCTATTTTTTGTTCTTGCCCGATTTTTTCGTCAAAGTGCGTTTGCAAAGCGCTGTCGCTCAGCGTGGGGCGGGCCACAGCATCGCGCTGGGCATCGGGCAGATCCAAGGCTTGGGTGTACATGGGCGTCTCCTGAGGGCCAATGCCCGGGCGGTGGGGCGCCAGTATAGCCAATTAACCAACCGATCGGTTGGTTAATGGAGGATTCCCTCAGTGCGTGCAGCCGATTTCCAGGGTGTGGGTGGCGTGCCCGTCTTGGCCCATCAGCTCCACCATGTCGGGCAAAGCAGCCTTGAGTTGCTCGTTGAGTGTGTATGGCGGGTTGATGACAAACATGCCGCTGGCAGCCAGGCCTGGCCGTTTGGGTTTGCCGTCGCTGCCCAAGGCGTCACCGGCGCTGGCTTGCTGCCCGGATTTGATGGTCAAGGTGGCGTGCAGCCAAGGTTTTTGCGATTGCAAACTCAGGGTTTTCAGGCGCTTGGGCAAGTCGTGCGCTTCCATGCGCGGGATGATGGGGTACCACACGGCATAGGTGCCGGTGGAAAAGCGCTTGAGGCTGTCTTGGATGCATTCGCTGACCCGTGCGTAGTCGGTTTTGACCTCGTAGCTGGGGTCGATCAGCACCAGGCCACGGCGCGAAGGTGGCGGCAAAAATTTCCGCAAGCCGACAAAGCCGTCTTCTCGCAGCACCGCCACTTGCCTGCCCACCCGCAATTGCTCTACGTGGCCGGCCAGGGCCCGGGCATCGGTGGGGTGCCACTCGAACAGCTTGATTTTGTCGTTGCGCCGCATCAGGTGCTGCATCACAAAAGGCGAGCCCGGGTAGACCTTGTAAACATCATCTGGGTTGAAATGGGCCAGCACATCCAGGTAGTCACGCAATACCGGAGCGGGCGCTCGCTGGTTTTTAATGAGGCGACCCACCAGGGCCAACAGGCCTTCCAAAGATTCCCCACTGGTCTGCGCAGGGGCACCATCCAGGCGGTAAAGGCCAGCGCCGGCATGGGTGTCGATGGCCCATAAATCGGCGTCTTTGGCGCACATGTGCTTGAGGATGGCGATCAATACCGTGTGCTTGAGCACGTCGGCATGGTTGCCTGCGTGATAAGCGTGGCGGTAACTGAACATGTGCCGATGGTAACTGCTGGTGCCATGGCCACCGGGCCAGCAGGGGCGGGCGGTGCCGATGGGCGATCAGAAAATGCCCCTACCGCCGCCCCCAGAGATGCGCGTCGGCCCGGTTTTGCGCTGTCTTTGGCCGGGGCTGGAGTGGCTGGCCAAGGGGAGGTTCCGTTTTTGTATAATGGAGGGCTTTCGCAGCGCTTTGTGGCCCCGCGGCGAAACATTCAATCCCACCTAAGAGGTTCTCGTCAGAAGAACGCCGACCGTGGAAAAGGGCCCACCAAACCGTTTCTATCAAGGAAAACCATGTCCACTTTCAGCGCAAAACCCGCTGATGTGAAGCATGAGTGGTTTGTGATTGACGCCACCGATAAGGTGCTCGGAAGGATTGCCAGCGAAGCAGCCCTCCGATTGCGCGGCAAGCACAAGGCCATTTATACGCCTCACGTCGATACCGGCGACTTCATTGTCGTCATCAACGCCTCCAAAATCCGTGTCACGGGCAACAAAGCCCTGGACAAGGTGTACTACCGCCATTCGGGCTATCCCGGCGGTATTTATGGCACCAACTTCCGCGATATGCAGGCCAAACACCCTGGCCGCGCGCTGGAAAAAGCGGTCAAGGGCATGCTGCCCAAAGGTCCTCTGGGTTACGCCATGATCAAAAAGCTCAAAGTCTATGGCGGTGCTGAACACCCCCACAGTGCCCAACAACCCAAACCGCTGGACATCTAAGGAGCCCCCATGATTGGTGATTGGAACAATGGCACCGGCCGACGCAAATCCAGCGTTGCCCGCGTGTTTCTGAAAAAAGGCTCCGGCAAGATCACGGTCAACGGCAAAGACATTTCCACGTTCTTTGGCCGCCAAACCTCGATCATGATCGCCAAGCAACCGCTGATGCTGACCAACCACGCCGAGACCTTTGACATCCAAGTCAATGTGCACGGTGGCGGTGAATCAGGCCAAGCGGGTGCTTTGCGTCACGGCATCACACGCGCTTTGATCGACTATGACGCCAGCCTCAAGCCGGCGCTGTCGGCCGCAGGTTTTGTCACCCGCGACGCCCGTGAAGTCGAGCGTAAAAAGGTCGGTTTGCACGGCGCCCGTCGCCGCAAGCAGTTCAGCAAGCGCTGATCTTCAACTGGCTTTTTTGCCCAACCGCTGTCGGCTTCACCGCCACAGCGGTTTTTTCATGCCCATTCCAGGATGCATCAAGACGGAGGATCCAGACCCTTTTGTGATGAGGGTGGCCCAGGCCGTTGGGCGGGGCGGGTTAATTCCGACTAAACTATGCAACTATTTGATTTCGAACCGAGGAGACCATTCCCATGAACGCTGTTGCCGAAGCCCTTCCCACCGAAATGCCAGCCCCCATTGTTTTCACCGACAGTGCCGCCGCCAAAGTGGCCGATTTGATCGCTGAAGAAGGCAACCCTGAGCTGAAGTTGCGCGTGTTTGTCCAGGGTGGCGGCTGTTCGGGCTTTCAATATGGTTTCACCTTTGACGAGGTGACCAACGAAGACGACACCACCATGAGCAAAAACGGCGTGTCGTTGCTGATTGACGCCATGAGCTACCAATACCTGTTGGGTGCAGAGATCGACTACAAAGAAGACCTGCAAGGCGCCCAGTTCGTCATCAAGAACCCCAACGCCACCACCACCTGTGGTTGCGGGTCGTCCTTTTCGGTTTGATCCGGCAGCTTCTGAGCGGGTAACAGAGCGGTCAAACGCTTCCGTGTCAGATGGGGGTTTGATTTCAACCCTGGTGGATGTGCTGATCGCCACCACCGGGGTTGAAGAGTTTCTAAGCCGGGTAAATGCCACCCAACACACGGGCGCCTTTGGCGCCCGTTGCTTTTGGCAAATTGCCTGGCAAGCCCAAACAGGTTTGGCGCGCCAACCATGCAAAAGCGGCGGCCTCGACTTGAGAGGGCGACAGCCCGGATTCAGCGGTGCTGGCCACGGACAGCCAGGGCAAGCGCGATTGCAGCATGTCCATGAGGCACTGGTTATAAGCGCCGCCCCCGCAGACCATCAAACGGCTGCTGCGCGGCGCGTGCTTTGATACAGCCAAGGCAATAGACTCAGCCGTGAGTGCGCACAAACTGGCTTGCACATCTTGGTGCGCCAAAGCGGGCCCAGCCGCCAAGTGGCTGTCCAGCCATGGGACGTGAAAGAGGTCCCTGCCCGTGCTTTTTGGGGGTGGCTTGTGGAAAAACGGCTCTTGCATCCAGCGCGTCAGCAAGTCCGCCTGCACTTGACCTGAAGCCGCCCAGCGCCCCGCATCGTCATAGGCCTGCCCCGTGTGGCGCTGGCACCACAAGTCCATCAACACATTGCCAGGGCCGCAGTCAAAGCCCAGGGCATCGCCTTGCGCTGACAAGACACTGAGATTGGCAATGCCACCCACGTTGAGCACCGCCAAGTCTTGGCCCGCCTGCCCAAAAAAGGCTTGATGAAAGGCCGGGACCAAGGGC
>CAXNFO010000236.1:0-3986 GCA_964201395.1 Limnohabitans sp. | reverse complement strand
GTGTTGCTTTCGGGCTGCGCCACGACGGCCAAATATGAACAAATGCTGAGCGCTTGGGTGGGCGCTTCTGAATTGGACCTTTACCGGACCTGGGGACCGCCAAACAACCAATATGAAGCCGCTGGCAGCAAATTTGTCAGCTTCATGCGGCAGGGGCAGATGTGGGTTCCGGGCACTGCACCTTCCTACCAAACCATCTTCACTGGGAACAGCGCCTTCACCCAAGCGGTGGGCGGGTCGCCCGCTTACAACATCTCCCTGAGCTGCCAAACCACTTTTGAAATACGCCAAGAGAAAGTGGTGGGGTCGCGTTGGCAGGGCAACAACTGCACCGCCAAATGATGGGAGCTGGGTGAGGGCTTGTGACAAAACGTGTGAGATTTTTCAGGCCTTTTGCGCTGACACATTTATTCAGTGACTCAGGGAAAGATGGGGGCTTGGGCAGGGGCATGCAGCACATGCTCGGCCAAGCTTAGGCTGCGTGCGGGGCTCAAACTGCCCTGGCAGTTGGTGATGAATTTCTGCTTCAAGTCTGCCTCGCTCCAGGGCCTGTCTGCGTCGCCCATCACCGCTTGGCAGGTGTTCTCCAGCACCCGGCCATCCACCATCCTCAGTTGCAGCTTGGCGCGTCGCCATTGCTTTTGGGTCCAACCGTCATCCACATGGATGGTCACCTTCTTTTCGATTTGGCGGACCCCTTCGTCTTCAAACTCGGGGCTGGTGTAGACGGTTGAATTCAGGTGCCCCCATCGGAGCATGGCGGCCACACCAAATGACAGCGAAAACTGCGCTTGCAACGGGGTTTGGGGTTGGCGCACGCCGCAATACGTCAAGGCTTCTCGGTAGACCCAGAGGTCGATGCGATCCAATGCTTGCAGATCAAACTGTGGACGCAGGTGCAGCGCTGCATGCGCGCCGTAATGGACATGGCGCACGGCTGCATACGGTTTGAAATAGCCGGACAAAATTTCAAAATCATCCGACCCTTGCCATCCCTGAAGTGCGGATTTTTGATAGACCACTTGCAAATGGGTTTCAATGGCATTGGCTGGTGCGCTGATGCCGGCGGCTGCGGCTTGCGCCGACATCTGCCCCAGCATGGCGGCGTGTCCCAAATAGGTGTTGCGCGCTGTGTCACCGGTTTGGATCGGCCGGTATAAAGATGTAGGCAATTGGCAGGCCGCGATGTGGATGGCGGTCAGGGTCTGCTCGGCATTGAGTTGCAAGACACTGGCCGCCGCCGCTGCGCTGCCCAAGGACGGCCAGTTGCCGTCCACATGCATGCCCGGGGCAATGCGCAGCAAGGCACCCATGCGCGCGCCCACTTCGTAACCCAGCACCAAAGCGTGAAGCAGTTGCCCCCAGTTCAATTGGTGCACCCAGGGCCAAATCGCCGCCAAGGCTGCCACACCAGGTCTGCCGTGCGCGCGGGCGTGGCCCTCGCAGGCCTCGTCCCAACAAGCAGCCATGGCAAAGGCCATGGCGGCACCTTGGCAGGGCCCGGTTGGGGCGGGGTCTGCGGTGGCAAAGGGGTCGGCGCGCAGGTGCTGGCCCTCCAGCCAGGCCCGCACCGTTGGGGCTCGCCCACCCGCGATGGCACAGCCCAAGGTGTCGAGCACCAACCAGCGCGCTTGTCTTTCGACGCTGGGCGGTGATTTGAACCCAGGTTCTGTCAGGCGTTCGACCAGTTGTTGCAAATCATGTTCCATCAAGGTGTATCCCGCGCTATGGCTTCAAGAGGACTGCATCCTAAGCCTTGGCCATGGGGACTCGGGTGTGAAGAGTGCCCATTCATTTTGGGGTGAAAATGCTTCATTGGGTCGCCAGTCAAGCAGCGGCCTTTGTTCACATCAAAGAAAGAAGCAAGATGTTCAATCACGGTTCAAGCTGGAGTTGGCTTTTCAACGGCATGGTCTGCGCTCTCTTGTGCACAGGCCCGAACCTGTCAGCGCAAAGCTTCCCATCCAAGGCGATCACCATCGTCGTGCCCTATGCCCCTGGTGCCACCGACCGCGAGGCCCGAAAAATCGCCGAGCTGGCCGCCAAACACCTGGGCCAATCGGTGGTAGTTGAAAACCGCGATGGTGCAGGGGGCACCATTGGCGCGGCCTATGTCGCCCGTGCCCCAGCGGACGGCTACACCTTGTTGTACTCGGCACCCGCCGTGCTCACCGTGGCCCCATTGGTGGGCAAGCCCGCATATGTTTATGAAGATTTGATGCCCTTGGCCCGTGCCAGCATCACGCCTCACTATTTGGCAGCGCGCATTGACGCACCGTTTCGCAATGCGCGGGAGATGGTGGCGTATGCCAAGGCCAACCCCGGCAAGCTGACTTTTGGCAGTCCGGGCAATGGCACGGCGGTGCATTTGGCCGGCGAAGCCTTGGCCGATGCAGCCGGTTTTCAATTCACCCACGTGCCGCACCGGGGCTTGGCGCCGGCTTTGACGGCGGTGATGGGGGGCTTTGTGGATGTGGTGATTGGTGCGCCCGGTGTGATCAACGCCCAAGTCGAGGCCGGAAAGCTGCGGGCCATTGCGCAATTTGGCGCCACCCGGGCGGCCGCTTTGAGCGCTGTACCTACTTTAAAAGAGCAAGGCGTTGACCTGGCCTTGCGCGCTGATTTTGGATTCTTTGCGCCCAAGGGCTTGCCGGGGGATGTGGTGCTGCGCCTCAATGAGGCCTTTCAAAAAGCCATTGAGTCTGATGAATTCAAAAACTTTGTGGCGGTGGCCTTGGTTGCACCGGCGTTTCTCAATGCCAGCGATTACCGCGCAGTGGTCGATTCGGAACGCGCCATCTATGCCCGGGTGGTTCCCAAGTTGGCCTTGGACAACCGATGATCTCTTCTGGGGGAGTTTGACATGTCCCGCATGCCGGCCTTGTACATTCCCCATGGGGGTGGCCCTTCGTTTTTCATGACCGGTGAGCGCAAGCAACTGTTTCAGCAGACCGAAGATTTTTTGCGTGACATTGACCAGCACTTGCCGGCCAAGCCCACCGCGATTTTGATCGTCACGGCGCACTGGGAGGCCCGCGTGCCATCCTTCACCAGCGGCACAAGCCCAGCGTTGATTTACGACTACTACGGTTTCCCGCCAGAAACTTATGCCCTGCAATACCCTGCCCCAGGCCAACCTGCATTGGCTACGCAAGCGGCCCACTTGCTCCAGCAAGCTGGGTTACCCGCTGTGATCGACCCTGAGTACGGCTGGGACCATGGGGTGTTCATCCCTCTCAAAGTGATGTACCCGCAGGCCGACATCCCGGTGGTGGCCATGTCTTTGCAAGCCAACCTGGACCCCATATTGCACAGCCAGTTGGGACGTGCGCTCAGCAGTTTGCGCGATGAAGGCGTTTTGATTTTGGGCTCGGGCATGAGCTATCACAACCTGCGGGATTTCGCCGGTCAAGCCCCGGCCTCATATGCTTTTCATGACTGGTTGGACCAAGCATTGAGCGGTGATTGGCAGACCCGTACCGACCAGTTGAGTCGCTGGCGTGTGGCCCCGGGCGGCGTGGCGTCACACCCCAGGGAAGAACATTTGTTGCCCCTGATGGTCGCCAGTGGTGCGGGGTCTGATGCGCCCGGTCGCGCCATTTGGCGTGGTGAAATTGGCCCGACTTGCGCGGGTGCTTGGGCGTTTGATTGAGGGCTTGGCTTGAGCCTCCAAGCCAGACCTCCCAACTTTGGCCTCTCGCGGTTCAGCCCAGGGCCTTGACCACTGCATCGCCCATTTGCGCGGTGCCCACCTTGGTGGTGCCTTCGCTGTAAATGTCGCCGGTGCGCAAGCCTTGGGCCAACACTTTTTTCACCGCGTCTTCAATGCGCACAGCCGCGGCTTCTTGGTTCAGGCTGAAGCGCAGCATCATGGCCGCGCTCAAGATGGTGGCCAAGGGGTTGGCCACGCCCTTGCCAGCAATGTCAGGCGCGCTGCCATGGCTGGGTTCGTACAGGCCTTGGTTGCTGGCGTTCAATGACGCCGA
>CAXNFO010000235.1:0-3995 GCA_964201395.1 Limnohabitans sp. | reverse complement strand
GCGGTGATGAGCTCATAAGCCAAATCGCGTTGGCGGCGCAAACGCCCACCTTCCTTGACCAAGTCGTTGATGCTTTGGTAACCGCCCAAGGCGGTTTGGATCGCCGACTGGCCGGGCACATTGGCACACAATCGCATCGAAGACAGCATGTTCAGCCCTTCGATGTAGTCCTGTGCGGGTTTTTTGTCGCCCGAGACCACCATCCAACCCGCCCGGTAACCGCATGAGCGGTAACTCTTGGACAAGGAGTTGAAGGTCAGGGTCAGCACATCGGTGGACAAACTGGCCAAGGCCGTGTGGTGGTGCCCGTCATAAAGCACTTTGTCGTAAACCTCATCGGCAAAAATCACCAAGCCATGCTGACGGGCCAAATCGACGATGCCTTGCAACAAGGCATCTGAATACAGGGCACCCGTAGGGTTGTTCGGGTTGATCACCACAATGCCTTTGGTGTGCGGCGTGATTTTGGCGCGGATGTCGTCCAAATCGGGCATCCAGCCATTGGCCTCGTCGCACATATAGTGCACGGGGGTTCCGCCCGACAAGCTCACGGCAGCCGTCCACAAGGGATAGTCTGGGGCCGGCAACAACAATTCATCGCCGTTGTTGAGCAAGCCATTCGTGGCCATGACGATCAATTCACTGGCGCCATTGCCCAGGTAAATGTCCTCTAGCGATACGCCCTTGATGCCCTGTTGTTGGGTGTAGTGCATCACCGCTTTGCGCGCAGAAAAAATACCCTTGCTGTCCGAATAGGCCGCAGCGCTGGGCAGGTTGCGAATCATGTCTTGCTGAATTTCCTCTGGGGCATCAAAACCAAACACGGCCAGGTTGCCAATGTTGAGCTTGATGATTTTCTGCCCCTCCTCCTCCATCTGCCGAGCACGGTCGAGCACTGGCCCGCGGATGTCATAACAAACGTTGGACAGTTTTTCCGATTTGGCAATGGTCTTCAATGGGGCTCCCGTTGGTCAAACGTGGCTAAAACGTATAATTTGACCATACTTCTAACGCCTGGCCCCGATGAAACTTCAACCCGATCGCATGGATGTCTTGGCCGTGACCGGCTATGGCGAGGGCTGGATCGGCATCAATGGGGACAAAGTCGAGCACAGCGTGATCATCAGCTCCAAAGGGGCTTTTTTGGCTTGGCCATGCCAACACCCCGATGATTTGACGCCCGCACATTTTCAAGCGGTATCCGAATTGGGTATTGAATTGCTGATTTTTGGAAGTGGGCGGCGCCTGCAATTTCCGCCCGCCCATTGCTTGCAAGGCTTGATCCAGTTGGGCTTGGGCATCGAAACCATGGACACCCAAGCGGCATGCAGAACCTACAACATTTTGGCGGGTGAAGGACGGCATGTGGCAGCGGCTTTGATCGTGCAAAAGCCTGCCTGACGCTCAAGGCAGGGCCTGAGGGCAAAAGGCGTTAAAATTGTGTGCTGCGGTACCTGTGCCAAACATGACAGTTGGCCGGTTGATGTGTCACCACGCTGCTGCCCCACTGTCTCAAGAGATCAAGAAACCATGGCGATCGTTGTCAACAAACCTCTCCCAGAATTTGAAGCGAATGCCACCGGGGGGCTGAAAGTCTCCAACACATCTCACCATGGACAAATGGTGATTTTGTATTTTTACCCCAAAGACAACACCCCTGGTTGCACCACTGAGGCCATGCAGTTTCGCGACAAATACAAAGACTTCGCCAAAGCCGGCGCGGTCATTTTTGGCGTGTCCCGCGACAACATGAAATCCCACGACGATTTCAAGACAAAACTGGAACTGCCTTTTGAGCTGATCGCCGACACCGAGGAAAAAATGTGCCACATGTTCGGTGTGGTGAAAAACAAAATCATGTATGGCAAAAAGGTCAAGGGCATTGAGCGCAGCACCTTTTTAATTGGTGCCGATGGTTTGCTCAAGCAAGAGTGGCGTGGCCTCAAAGTGCCCGGCCACATTGACGAGGTTTTGAAATCTGTCAAAGCGCTCAAAAAAGCCGAAAAAACCGCGTGATTCTTGTCGCCATTTGAATGCCAAGCGATCGATCTGCTTAGACAGTTAGCAGCCTTGGAACCATTTTTGCCCACTTCGACACCAGCCGCCAGCTTTACCTGGCGGCTTTTTCGCTTCTGAACCCTCCCCCGATATCCCATTCACAACCATAGACCATGCCTCTACCTCCCCCCCCTGGCAAACGCGCCGCCCTGCTTCGCACCGACGCCCTGGAAACATCTGCTGCCACGACCTCCGCCACAGAGTGGTCTCAGCAGCGCCCCCCGAAAGCAAAACGCTCGGAACCTCCGTCACCAACGCGCGCTCCCGAGTCAGGGCCAAATGTGGTTCTGTACTTGGAAAAATCGCTGCCTAGCTCCATCAGCAAAACAGCTGACAAGGGCTCAAAAACGGCCAAAACCGAACCCAAACCCAAGAAAAAGGCCCCCAGCGGTCCTGCCAAGCTGTTTGTGCTCGACACCAATGTGCTGATGCACGACCCCATGTGCTTGTTCCGATTTGAAGAGCACGACGTTTTTCTGCCCATGATTGTTCTAGAAGAACTCGATGGGCACAAAAAAGGCATGACCGAAGTGGCCCGCAATGCGCGCCAAACCAGCCGCAGCCTGGACAGTTTGGCCGCCCATCCCGGTGCGGACATGGCCGTGGGCTTGGCGCTCAACAGCACGGGACACAAAGAGGTGGGTGGGCGTTTGTTTTTCCAAACGAGCCACCTTGAAGTGTCTTTGCCCAGCAGCCTGCCCCAAGGCAAAGCAGACAACCAAATTCTGGGGGTGGTCGAGGCCCTGCGCAAATTGCATGCACCGCGCGAAGTGGTGCTGGTGTCCAAAGACATCAATATGCGCGTCAAAGCGCGTGCCTTGGGCTTGGCCGCCGAGGACTACCAAAACGACAAGACCCTTGAAGACGGCGATCTGCTTTACTCGGGCGCATTGAGCCTGAGTGAGGATTTCTGGGTCAAGCACGCCAAAAACATTGAAAGCTGGCAAAGCGCCAGCCACACCTTCTACCGGGTCAGTGGCCCCATCGTGCCCAGTTTGCACATCAACCAGTTTGTTTATTTTGAGGCCCCGGGTGAGCCCAGCATGTACGCCCGGGTCACCGAGGTGCGGGGCAAAACCGCCACCCTCAAAACCTTGAAAGACTTCACCCACCCCAAAAATGCGGTGTGGGGCATCAACGCGCGCAACCGCGAGCAAAACTTCGCCCTCAACCTGTTGATGGACCCTGAGATTGACTTTGTCACCCTGACCGGCACCGCTGGCACTGGCAAAACCCTGTTGGCGCTGGCCACGGGCCTGACCCAGGTGCTCGACGAGCGCCGTTACACCGAGATCATCATGACCCGCGCCACCGTCAGTGTGGGTGAAGACATCGGTTTTTTACCCGGCACCGAAGAGGAAAAAATGGGCCCCTGGATGGGCGCCTTGGACGACAACCTTGAAGCCCTGGCCAAAACCGAAACCTCGGCCGGTGAATGGGGCCGCGCCGCCACCAACGAATTGATCCGCAGCCGCATCAAGATCAAGAGCATGAACTTCATGCGCGGGCGCACGTTCATGAACAAAATCGTGATCATTGATGAGGCGCAAAACCTGACGCCCAAGCAAATGAAAACCCTGATCACCCGCGCCGGCCCTGGCACCAAAATCATTTGCATGGGCAACTTGGCCCAAATCGATACCCCTTACCTGACAGAGGGCTCATCGGGCCTGACCTTTGCCGTGGATCGGTTCAAAGGTTGGCCCCATGGCGGACACATCACCTTGGCCCGTGGTGAACGCTCTCGCTTGGCTGACTTTGCCAGCGACGCGCTCTGATGAGCCACGGCGACTTCAATAGTCGCCGTTGGAGCTGGCCGCGTAAGACTCGAATTTGGTGATGTGCTTAAGGAAGGTCAGCTTGACTGTGCCCGTCGGGCCATTGCGCTGCTTGGCGATGATGACCTCGGCCACACCCGGCTCTTTGGAGTCCTTGTT
>CAXNFO010000234.1:0-4010 GCA_964201395.1 Limnohabitans sp. | reverse complement strand
CTGCAGCAAACCACCGATTGGGCCCGCCAGCGCGGCTTGGCCACCCATTTGGACGGTGCCCGGGTGATGAACGCCGCCGTGGCCCAGGCCCAGAACGAGGGCAGCGACGCTTGGACCGAGTTGCGCCGCATCGCTGACTTGTTTGACAGCGTTTCCATCTGCTTGAGCAAGGGCTTGGGCGCACCGGTCGGGTCGGTCTTGTGCGGATCAAACGCGTTGATGGCCAAGGCCCACCGCTGGCGCAAGGTGTTGGGCGGGGGCTTGCGCCAGTCGGGCGTGCTGGCAGCGGCGGCCATGCATGCGCTAGACCATCATGTGTCCGGTTTGGCCCAAGACCATGCGTTGGCACAACGCCTGGCCGCCGGCTTGCAGGGCTTGCCGGGCATGACCGTTGTTTCGGCCCAAACCAATATTGTTTTCCTCGATGTCGCCCATGGCTTGGCGCCAGAGTTGTTGGCACACCTGCGCCAAGATGGTGTGCTGGCCACTGGCATGGCGCGCTTGCGATTGGTCACCCATTTGGATGTGGATGCCGTGGGCATCGACCATGCCCTGGCCAGCATGCAGGCATTTGCCGCGACCCACGCCGAGCGTTTACGGGCGCAACCCTGAATTTGATTGAATTGAAAGCAAACATGAGCCCCAAGGAGAACCCCATGCCCATCACCCCTGTTGAAGCGCTTCAACGCACCATCGAGCACCGCGAAATCTTCCACGACGAAATGCTCAGCGTGGTGCGCATGATCATGAGCGGCGAGTTGTCGCCCGTCATGACTGCGGCCTTGATCACCGGCTTGCGGGTGAAAAAGGAAACCATTGGTGAAATCACCGCTGCCGCCCAGGTCATGCGTGAGTTTTCCACCAAAGTGCATGTCAGCGATGCGCGCCATTTGGTGGACATTGTGGGCACCGGTGGCGACGGGTCGCACACTTTCAACATCTCCACCTGCACCATGTTTGTGGCGGCGGCGGCTGGGGCCAAGGTGAGCAAACACGGTGGCCGCAGTGTGAGCAGCAAAAGCGGCAGCGCCGATGTGCTGGAGGCCTTGGGCGTGAACATCCAGCTCAAGCCCGAGGCCATTTCGCGTTGCATCGAGCAAGTGGGCATTGGTTTCATGTTTGCCCCCAACCACCACCCGGCGATGAAAAACGTGGCACCCATTCGCAAGGAGTTGGGCGTGCGCACCATCTTCAACATCTTGGGGCCGCTGACCAACCCGGCTTCGGCGCCCAATATTTTGATGGGCGTGTTTCATTCCGACCTGGTGGGTATTCAGGTGCGTGCCTTGCAGCGCTTGGGTGCCGAACATGCATTGGTGGTCTATGGGCGCGATGGCATGGACGAGGTCTCGCTGGGCGCGGCCACCTTGGTGGGTGAACTCAAAAACGGTCATGTGTCCGAATACGAAATACACCCCGAAGACTTTGGCTTGACCATGGTGAGCAACCGTGCCTTGCGCGTGGAGACCCCTGAGGCATCGCGCGACATGTTGCTGGGCGTGTTGCGCAACGAAGCGGGACCGGCGCGGGACATCGTCATCTTCAATGCTGGCGTGGCCTTGTATGCGGCCAATGTGGCCCCAGACATTGCCCAAGGATTGGTGCTGGCGCGCCAGGTCATCGAGTCGGGCCAGGCCATGCAAAGATTGGAGCAACTCATCAGCACCACCCAAAGCTTGAGGGCTTGAACCATGTCCGATATCTTGCAAAAAATTGTCGCCACCAAGACTGAAGAACTGGCCCTAGCCTTGCGCACCAAGCCCCTGGCACAGATGCGTGCCGATGCCGAAAGCCGCGTGCTCACGCGCGATTTTGTCGGTGCGTTGCGCCGCAAAATCGACGCAGGTCAGGCTGCGGTGATTGCCGAAGTCAAAAAAGCCAGCCCGTCCAAGGGTGTGTTGCGGGCTGATTTTGTGCCTGCCGACATTGCCCAAAGCTATGCCCAAGGCGATGGCACTCTTAGCGCGGCTTGCTTGTCGGTGTTGACCGATCACACCTATTTTCAAGGGGGCGTGGACGACTTGAAGCAAGCGCGGGCCTCGTGCGACTTGCCCGTGCTGCGCAAGGATTTCATGATCGACGCCTACCAAATCTACCAAGCCCGCGCCATGGGGGCCGATTGCATTTTGCTGATCGCTGCTTGTTTGGATGACGCCCAAATGGCAGACATGGAAACCGTGGCTCGGGGCCTGGACATGGCGGTGTTGGTCGAAGTGCACGACCAGCATGAAATGGACCGTGCCCTGAAGTTAAAAACACCTCTGCTGGGGGTGAACAACCGCAATCTGCGCACCTTTGAGGTGTCGTTGCAAACCACCTTGGACCTGCTGGGGGCCTTGCCGGCGGGGCGCATCTTGGTGACCGAAAGCGGCATCCAAACCCGCGAGGATGTGCTGCGCTTGCGCCAAGCTGGGGTTCAGGCGTTTTTGGTGGGCGAAGCCTTCATGCGCCAACCTGAGCCCGGCTTGGCCTTGGCCGAACTGTTTCAGGCTTGAAGCCTCAACCGGCGGACCCAGGCAAGCATGCAACAGCCGCTGTGGCGTGACGAGGCCGTGGCGTCAAACCGCTTGCGCCACTGGCCACCCGACGCGCAAGGCCAAATGCCCGGTGCGCACGGCGTTGAACCCTTGTGCGAGGCGTGGCAGGCCCTGTGGGGGGGATTTGCCCACAGCGATGCGGGCCGTGCGGTGAACGATTTTTTGGCCCAACGCATTGCCGCCGGTGCGGTGATTTACCCCAGCGACCCCCTGCGGGCCCTGCGCTTGACGCCTTTGAGCACGGTGAGAGTGCTCATCCTGGGGCAAGACCCCTATCACGGGCCGGGGCAGGCCGAGGGCTTGGCCTTTTCGGTGGCGCCCGGTATCAAAATCCCGCCGTCCTTGCGAAATATCGTGCAAGAGGTGCGCCGCGATGTGGGCTTGGGCGCGCCCGCGAACGGCTCTTTGACGGCCTGGGCCCAGCGTGGGGTGTTGCTGATCAACACCAGTTGGACCGTGGAGCAGGGCCAAGCCGGCTCCCATGCTGACATCGGTTGGGGTGCGCTCACTGACGAAATAATCAAAGCTGTTGCTACAACTTCCCCGGCGTGCGTGTATATGTTGTGGGGTGCCCACGCCCAATCCAAAGCCGATTGGATTGAAGCCACGGCAGGCCCATCGGGTCAGCAAAGCCTGATTTTGCGGGCCAACCACCCCTCGCCCTTGTCCGCACGGCGAGGGCCAAAGCCTTTTGTGGGTTGCGGACATTTCTCTATGGCCCAGTCTTGGTTGCGCCAGCGAAACATGGACTGGCGCTGGGATTGGGACTAATCACCACACATCGGCGCATGGTGATGGCTTTCAGTCGGGCAAGATATGCTATAGTGCGCGGTTCTGCGGAGGGGTGCCCGAGTGGCTAAAGGGGGCAGACTGTAAATCTGTTGGCTTACGCCTACGCTGGTTCGAATCCAGCCTCCTCCACCAGTGCAAAGATGTGACTTTGGGTGACCTGCGACTGTGAGGGTGTGAACCCGATGCGGGAGTAGTTCAATGGTAGAACCTTAGCCTTCCAAGCTAATGACGCGGGTTCGATTCCCGTCTCCCGCTCCACGTCTTCGAGGTTGTCGGTTGGTTGAATGCCCATGTGGCTCAGTGGTAGAGCACTCCCTTGGTAAGGGAGAGGTCGCGGGTCCGATTCCCGCCATGGGCACCAGTTTTTTGGTGCAGTGGCACTTTTTGATGTGCTTTTTTTTCGGAGTCGATAAATGGCAAAAGGCAAGTTTGAGCGGACCAAACCGCACGTGAACGTGGGCACGATTGGCCACGTTGACCATGGCAAGACGACGCTGACAGCGGCGATCACGACGATTTTGTCGGCGAAGTTTGGCGGTGAGGCCAAGGCCTATGACCAAATTGACGCAGCGCCTGAAGAGAAGGCGCGCGGCATCACCATCAACACGGCCCACGTGGAGTACGAGACAGCGAACCGTCACTATGCCCACGTGGACTGCCCGGGACACGCTGACTATGTGA
>CAXNFO010000233.1:0-4017 GCA_964201395.1 Limnohabitans sp. | reverse complement strand
GTGCTTCAGCCATATACCGGGAAACGGCTGGTCAGGGCATGCACCTTGGCGCGCACGGCGTTGATGTTGGCTTCGTCGGCGGGGTTGTCCAGCACGTCGGCAATCAAGTGTGCTGTGGCACGGGCCTCGTCGTCTTTGAAACCACGCGTGGTCATGGCCGGGGTGCCAATGCGCACGCCGCTGGTGACCATGGGTTTTTCCGGGTCGTTGGGAATGGCGTTTTTGTTGATGGTCATGTGTGCCGCACCCAGGGCCGCTTCGGCGGCTTTGCCGGTGATGTGTTTGGGCCGCAGATCGACCAACATCACATGGCTTTGGGTGCCGCCGCTGACAATGCGCAGGCCGCGCTCGGTGAGGGTTTGGGCCACGATTTGGGCGTTCTTCACCACCTGCTGCTGGTATTCCTTGAAGCCGGGTTGCAAGGCTTCTTTGAAAGCCACAGCCTTGGCAGCGATCACGTGCATTAGCGGGCCGCCCTGCAAGCCGGGGAAGATGGCGCTGTTGATGGCCTTTTCATGCACAGACTTCATCAAGATGATGCCCCCGCGCGGGCCGCGCAGGCTTTTGTGGGTGGTGGAGGGGACCACATCCGCATGCGGCACCGGGTTGGGGTAGACGCCAGCAGCGATCAGGCCCGCATAGTGGGCCATGTCGACCAAAAAGATGGCGCCCACATCTTTGGCCACTTTGGCAAAGCGTGCAAAGTCGATGTGCAAGCTGTAAGCCGAGGCACCGGCGATGATCAGTTTGGGCTTGTGCTGGTGGGCTTTGGCCTCCATGGCGTCGTAGTCGATTTCTTCTTTGGCGTTCAGGCCGTAGCTGACCACGTTGAACCACTTGCCACTCATGTTCAAGGGCATGCCGTGGGTCAGGTGGCCGCCTTCGGCCAGGCTCATGCCCATGATGGTGTCGCCGGGTTTCAAAAATGCCAGGAACACAGCCTCGTTGGCGGAGGCACCGCAATGCGGTTGCACATTGGCCGCATCGGCGCCAAAAATTTGCTTGATCCGGTCGATGGCCAGTTGCTCGACCACGTCCACATGCTCACAGCCACCGTAATAGCGCTTGCCCGGGTAGCCTTCGGCGTATTTATTGGTCAATTGCGAACCCTGCGCGGCCAGCACAGCGGGGGAGGCGTAGTTCTCGCTGGCAATCAGCTCGATGTGGTGCTCTTGGCGGGCGTTTTCGGCCTGGATGGCGGCCCACACTTCGGGGTCGGTTTGTTCAACCAAAAAATTGCGGTGGTACATGGTGGCAGTCTTTCAAATGAAGGACCCTGGCGCGGCCAATGGCTGCGCCCAGGCTGCCCAGGCGAACGGCTAAACACCTGACACCAGGTGGCACGCTCCCCAGTGGTGGGGCCTCAGCAGAAGCCGCGATCCACGTCAGCGGTGGGTGTCAAACCCACGCCTATCGCCAGTTGCGTGCGGGGCAGAGTTTACGCCAGTGAAAGACCCCCATGGGTTCCGCCCAGCGGTGCGGGCTGCCAAATCACCAGGCGGCTTGGCATGGGCGGCCTGCCGGCGGCGGGGGTCAGCGAAACTTGGTGAGTTTTTGCGCCCGCTCCCACAGCTTTTCAAAGGTGGTGGCGGGTGTTTCGGTGGGCTCGCTGGCGGGCACGGTTTGGCCGGCGGCCACCAGCAACAAGCGGGCGTGCTCGACCATCACTTTTTGGGCGTAACCGCCGTCCATTTCGCTGTTGCTCGCGCCCACATAAAACTTCAGACCACCCTCGACCGAACCGCCGGCGCGGGCAATGCACTCTTTGAGCACAGTCACGCCCACCCGCAAATTGGCCACTGGGTCGAAGGCAGCAAATTTACCGCCAAAACCTTCATATTTGTCGTAGTGCACCTTGGTCATCACCTGCATCAAGCCCTGTGCGCCCATGGTGCTTTGGGCAAAGGGGTTGAAGCCCGACTCGATGGCCATGACCGCCAAGATCAGTGTGGGCTCGATTTGGTTCACGGGGCCGAGTTCATACGCCTCTGCGATCAAGGCACTCAAAGGCTCTGGTGCCACCCGGTATTTGCGGCTGAGCCAATAGGCCAAATTGGCCTGTTGCTTGGGCAGATCGCGCGGGTCGTTGGCGGTGGCGCGGTCGGCGGCGTCGATGTCGGTGGCAAAGCCCAGGGTGTCGGTTTGCCGCTCTTGCAGCCAAGACATCAGCAGCGCCTCGCCGCTGGTGCGCAGGTCTGGGCGCAAGTAAAAGGTCAGGCTGACCAAGACCACGGTCACGCCGACCAGGGCGAAGCCGTTGTGCCCAATCAGAAAAAAGCCTTGACCGATGTCGTTGAGCACGGTCGCCACCCCCAGGCGCAGCTGTTGCAACGCATGCTTGGCTCGGTGGGTGGCTGCTTTCAAATGGCGTCTCCAGGGCAGATGGGGGTGGGCGGTTCAGGCCTGAGCCACAAGGGGCCGGGGCGGGGGGTGCAGCGCCGCCAGGTGCTGGGGGCTTCTGACCCTGAGGGGGTGTTCGAGCTATTTTAAAGCCTCACTGCTGATGCCCTTTGCTTTGCCATGGGTCGGGCCATCCGTGTCGCCCCGACCCGCTTGGTGCGCTGTGCGGTGACAATATGCGGTTGGGTCTGTGCGCGCAACCCACCTGGGGCGCTGCTGGGCCCCAAGCCCCGGGTGAGCGCGCCGACCCAGCCCCGCCCTTAGATTCAAGAAATGTGAGACTGTTGTGACCGATGCTTCTGCCAGCCCCCTGGATGCCGCCGCTTTGGACCGGCTGACCGGTGGTGCTTTCACCGCCCCCACCGCTTCTGAGCGCGCCGCCCGTGTGCGCGAATGGTTGACCAGCGAACCCTCTTTGGAGCATTTGCAAGAGGTTTACAAAGAGCTCAGCGCCAAAGACAAGGGCGCGGCCAAGCCACTGCGTGAAAAGCTCGACGAACTGCGCCGCGCGCGTGCCCAAGACAGCCTGGCCCAAGATTGGGCCCAACGGGCGCAGACCTTGCTGGCGGCGCCCCGCATCAACTTGGCCGACGCCATGGCTTGGCAGCGCGACGCCGCCAAAGCCGGTGCGCCGCTGTCGCGCGAGCCCTTGCAAAGCCTCAAGGGGCAATTGGCCGAGCGGGTCAAGGCGATTGAAGACTTGCAGCACAAGGCCCAGGTCTACCGCGAGGCCAGCGTGTTGATGACCCAGCGGATTGAGGTCTTGTCGACCAAGCCCCTGACAGATGCCCTGGCCCAGCGCGAAGGCTTGCAAGCCGATTGGCTGCGCTGGCAAACCGACGCCCAGGCCTTGTTGGTCGCGCCCGACTGGGCCAGTGTGGATGCCAAATTCGCCCCCATGGTGCAGACCTGCGAAACCCAATTGAAAGCGGTGTGGGAGGCGTTTCAAGCGGCTTTGTCCCAGGCCGAAGCGGCCACGGCCGATGCCAGCTTACCCATGCCACCCGTGCCGGCCTGGGCCGATCAAATTCGCAGCCAACGGGGACAAGATGTACCCCCACCGACACAAGCCCCGCAGCGGCCCAAGGTGGACCCGGCGCAACGCGCCAGTGCCCAAGCGGCTGTGCAAGTTGTTTTGCAGGTGCTCGAGCAAGAACTGTCTTTGGGCCACGGCAAGGCCAGCGCGGGGGCGGCCCAGGCTTTGCGCCAAGCGCTCAAAGAACATGGGCGTTTCATTGACGACAAATTGCAGCACCACGCCGACCAAGTGCTGTTGGCCGCGGGTGAGTTGGAGGGCTGGCAGCGCTGGCGCGCCGATCAGCTGCGCACCGAGTTGGTCCAAAAGGCCGAGGCCTTGTTCAAGCCAGCGCCGCCCGCCGCCGAAGGCGAAGAGCCCGCCCCCCCGCAGCCGGTCATGGGTGGGCGAAAAATGCAAGAGGCGTTGCGCCAACTGCGCGAACAGTGGAAGCAAACCGATCAAGGGGGTTTGCCCAACCATGGCCTGTGGAAGCGCTTTGACCGCGCTTGCAACCAAGCCCACAAATTGGTCGAGCAGTGGCTGGAGAAAGTGCGTGCCGATGCCGCCGCCCACAAGGCCCAACGCCAGGCCTTGATCGA
>CAXNFO010000232.1:0-4020 GCA_964201395.1 Limnohabitans sp. | reverse complement strand
TACCAGGTTGTAGGTGGGTTTGTAGCCCGTCACCCCACAGTAGCCGCAGGGGCGAATGGTCGAGCCCATGGTTTGTGTGCCGGTCGCAAAGCTGACCATGTTGGCGGCGATGGCCGCCGCCGAACCGGAGGACGACCCACCAGGGGTGTGGTCAAGCTTGCGCGGGTTGCGCGTGCCATTGGTGGGGACTGTGGCCAATTCGGTGGTGATGGTTTTGCCCAGCATCACGCCACCCGATTGGCGCAAGGTGGCAATACAGGCCGCATCTTGCACCGGCTGATGCCCTGCAAACACTTGAGAGCCCCCTTGTGTGGGCATGTCATGGGTATCAAACACGTCTTTGATGCCCACCGTCAAGCCGTGCATGGCCCCTTGAATGGCTTGGCTGTCTAACCAAGCGGCTTGTTTCAAGGCGGCGTCGCGGGCGATGTGCGCGAAGGCATGGACCTGCGGCTCTTGTTGTTCTATTTGGTCCAAGCAAGCTTGGACATAAGTTTGCGCCGATAAGCTTCTGTTTTGCAGGGCTTGGGCCACCACCACTGCCGGCTGCTCTACCCATGGGGTGTGGTTCATTCAATCCTCTTTATCAATTGGCTCTCAAAATACTTGCTTGGACTTTACAGGCTTGGCCTGCACCCCAAGCCTGTGCCGCTTGAAAAACAGCGATGTGCGGGGCCAAATCACGAAAAAGACACGCGCCCAGGGCCCATCACCCCCTCTTTTGGCACGATAACCCGCCAAGTTGATCACATTTCGGCTGCTACAAGGCACGACCGTCTGTATTTGTTAGTGGCAAAAGCATCACCCGTCCAGGCGGGCGATGGGGCTGCGCAAGCCGGCCTGGGCCCGCCCTGTCACTGGCGCATCAACGCCTTGTCCAAGCAATCTTCGATTTGCTCGAAGTATTCCAGCCCATGCGCGCTGAGGCTGATGGATTTTTTGCGCCGATCCCTGTGGTCCACATCAAAGTGAATCAAGTCTGCTGCGCTCAGTTTTTGCAGCTGATGGTGAACCGTCGATACGCAACCGAACTGGCGCATGAGACACGCCTCACTGACAGTGACGGGCTTGCCTGCCTCGCAACGAACCGCTATTTGCTCCAAGAGGTGGTGCTCATTGAGGGACAACGTTGGCCAACTTCTTTGGGACGCATTGGCATTGGACAGTTGCAAGAACTGCATATATAGGTGATGGGTGTTTTGCTTTTTAAAGGCCGCTCTTTCGTTCTGAAGGTCACTGGAGATGGCCCACAGTTGGTCCAACTCATCTCTGCTCAGAAGCGCTTCGCTTCGATCCGGCATGTGGCGCATGGCATTCATATCAACCCCCCTTCTCAATCATGTGTGCCCGAAAGGGGAAATAACAAGCCTGGGCTGTCTGGGTTATGCGGATATTGCCTCTTGTGAAGAGGCCAAATCTGACGTGAAAATGAAGCCCCACGGCAGCCACACTCAGCACAAGCGCTTGGTCCGATCTTTTTGAATCCATCTGTTTGAGGTTTTATGCACGCCACTGATGTCGAAACCCAGTTCAACCCTCGCCGCGCGGTGCCCAATGTCGATGAGCATGCCGCCCGAACCCAGCTGCTGAGTCAGCAGGCGAGGCAGCGCCACGAAGGCATTTACAACCTGCGTTACGGGCCGGGTCCGCTGGCCACGCTGGATGTGTTCAAGGCCGCCCAAGACCATGCGCCTGTGCATGTGTTTTTGCATGGCGGGTATTGGCGTGGGCGCGACAAAAGCGATTTCAGCTACCTGGCCGATGCCCTGCTTCCGCACGGGATCACCACCGTCGTGATGAACTACGACCTGTGCCCCCACGTGGAGCTGCCAGCCATCGTCGATCAGGTCGCTCAGGGGCTCGCATGGGTGCATGACCATGCTGCCGACTGGGGCGCCGACCCGAAGCGATACAGCGCGTCTGGCCATTCAGCGGGTGCACACCTGATTGCAGCCGTCTTGGCTCGGCACGACCAGGCGGTTTCTGTGCCGATGGGCATGCCTTCGTCAGCCGTGCTCATCAGCGGTGTTTATGAATTGGAGCCTGTGCTTTCCATCTCTGTGAATGCGGAAATTCGCTTGCGCCCCGATCAGGTTGCGGCCATGAGCCCCATGCGCCACCCCCCCTGCAAACCCGTGCGACTGGCCGTGGCGGTGGGTGGGGCCGAAACACAGGGCTTTGTGGAACAGTCGAAACGCTTTGCCGCCACCTGCGCCGCCCAAGGCGCCGATGCCCGCTTCATTGCATATGAAGCTTGCGATCATTACACCGTCATGCGCCACTTTGAGTCACCGCAAGGTGAGCTGACCCGCCTGGTGGTGCGCGATCTTTTGTCCACCTGAATTCCTTTGGAGAAGCCCATGCCCAAGTCCCGTCAACCCTTCTTGCAAGCCACCCGCCGCCACTGGCTGAAATGCGCAAGCGCCCTGGCCGTCGCCGGCCTCCTTCCCTGCTCGGGTGCCTGGGCTCAACCCGCTTGGCCCGCAAAACCCATTAAGTTGGTGATCCCCTTTGCGCCGGGTGGGGTGACCGATACCAGCGGGCGCATCATTGCCGATTACCTGGGCAAGCGCCTGGGCCAGCAAGTGGTCGCGGACAACCGCCCCGGCGCCTCAGGCAACATTGGCAGTCAAGTCGTGGCCAGCGCCGAGCCCGACGGATACACCTTGTTGTTGGTGCTGGACGGCACCTTTGTCATCAACCCCCATGTGTACGACAAGGTGCCTTTCGACCCACTGCGCGACTTCAGCACCATTGGCAAGATCGGTGACTCCACGACCATTTTGGTGGCGCACCCAGGCTTCAAGGCCAACAACATGCGCGAGCTGATTGACATGTCCAAGGCCTTGCCCAGCGGTGTTTCCTACGGCACCTCTGGCACCGGCAGCATTGTTCATTTGGCCGGTGAGTTGCTCAAGCAGCGCACGGGCGCCAACCTGGTGCACATTCCCTACAAGGGCGGCGCCCCTGCGATTGCCGATGCCTTGGCCGGCCATACCCCGCTGGCCTTTGCCTCTGCCGCTTCGGTGCAGAACCATTTGAAGTCTGGCAACCTCAAGGCGCTTGGTGTGCCTTCTGGCAAGCGTTCGCGCCAGTACCCAGATATTCCCACCTTTGCCGAATCTGGGTGGGCCGACTTCGATATCAACTCCTGGGTTGGCTTGGTGGCGCCCGCCAAAACACCGCGCGCCATCGTTGAGCGCCTCAACACAGAACTGAACGCCGCCCTGGCCGACCCAGAGGTGCGCTCAAAGCTTGAAGCCGCCGGGATCTCGCCCACACCTGGCACGGCCGAAGCTTTTTCCGCCACGATCCGCAAGGAGTTGGCTCTTTATGGCGGGGTGGTCAAAGCGGCCGGCATCAAGATGAACTGACACCCGGATGAAAAATCACCTGGGGCTCCCCCCAGGCACGGGGGTACTTTGCGCTTGTCATGGCGCGCAGTGCGCCTCAGTCCAGCTGTAAATTCAAGCCTTTCGCTGTGGCGGCCCAAATGCGGTCTTGCTCTTGTAAAAACTTCACAAATTGCTCTGGGGTCAGTGGGTCGGCTTGAATGCCCAAGTTGTCAAACTTGTCCACCACCGATTTGTCGCGCAACATGCCGGTGGCGATCTCATTGAGCCGCTTGGTGATGGCAGGTGGCAATCCGGCAGGGCCAAAGAAACCAAACCACCCCTGCGCCACAAAGCCGGGGTATCCAGACTCTGCCACCGTGGGTATGTTGTTCAAAATAGGCACCCGTTTCGACCCGGTGGTGGCCAGCACTTTCAAGCGCCCGCTGTTGTAATTGGCCACGGTATTGGTGAGAGAGCTTTCAAACGACAAATCCACGACGCCCGAGAGCAAATCTTGCATGGCCGGGGCTGCGCCCTTGTAGGGGATGTGCGCCAAGCTGATGCCGGCGTCAAAAGACAGTTTTTCGGCAATCAAGTGCGGCAAGGACCCCAGGCCCACACTCGCATAGTTGATTTTTCCAGGCTGGGCTTTGGCCGCCTTCACCATGTCTTGAAGCGTGTTGTA
>CAXNFO010000231.1:0-4027 GCA_964201395.1 Limnohabitans sp. | reverse complement strand
GGCCGAAGACGCACTCAAAACCTGCTTGGCGGTGGGCATCAGCGAAGTCATGCCCAAACCATTTGACCGACTGACCTTGGTCAACACCGTGATCCGGCACAGCACCCGATCACAAGCCAGCACCCCCTCTGCGCCAGAGAACTGATCCGAAAAACCACCCATGCTCGACGGGCAGACGTCTATGATGCGGGCTGTTATCCGCACCACACCATGAGCCCATACCTTTCAGAAGTGCGCCGCCGGCGCACTTTTGCCATCATCTCCCACCCCGACGCGGGCAAAACCACCCTCACCGAAAAGCTTTTGCTGTTCTCGGGGGCGATTCAAATCGCCGGCTCAGTCAAGGCGCGCAAAGCTTCGCGCCACGCGACCAGCGACTGGATGGAGATTGAAAAGCAACGGGGCATTTCAGTGGCCTCGTCGGTCATGCAAATGCTCTACCGCGAGCACGTGATCAACCTGCTCGACACCCCAGGCCACAAAGATTTTTCCGAAGACACCTACCGCGTGCTCACCGCCGTGGACTCCGCCTTGATGGTGATCGATGCGGCCAACGGCGTGGAAGCACAAACCCGCCGACTGATTGAAGTGTGCCGACAACGCGACACGCCCATCATCACCTTTGTCAACAAAATGGACCGCGAGGTGCGCGACCCCTTGGACATCTTGGATGAGGTGGAGCGCGAACTCGGCATGCCCTGCGTGCCCATGACCTGGCCGGTGGGCCAAGGCAAACAGTTTGGTGGCATCGTCAATTTGCGCACCCATGCGATGACGGTGTTCGAGTCGGGCAGCGAGCGCTTGCCGCAGGACTTTGAAACCATTCCTTTGACCGAGCAAGCCAAGCTGGCCGAACGTTTTGGTTTGGAGTGGCAAACCGCCATGGACAGCATGGAGTTGGCTACCGGTGCATCACCCACGTTTGACCGCGAAGCGTTTTTGGCGGGCAAACAAACCCCTGTGTTTTTTGGCTCCGGGGTGAATAACTTTGGTGTGATGGAAGTGCTGGATGCGCTGGTCGATTTGGCACCCCACCCCCAATCTCGCCACAGCCAGTTGATGGTCAACAAGGCCTTGGTTGAAAAAGACGTGCAACCGGAGGACACTGGCTTTTCGGGCGTGGTGTTCAAGGTGCAAGCCAATATGGACGCGAATCACCGCGACCGCATTGCGTTTGTGCGCGTGGCCTCGGGCCGTTATGCGCCGGGCATGAAGTTGAAGGTACAACGCAGCGCCAAAGAGTTGCGCCCCACATCCGTTGTGACGTTTTTGAGCCAACGCCGCGAAGCCGTGGAAGAGGCTTTTGCGGGCGACATCATTGGCTTCACCACCCACGGGGGCGTGCAACTGGGCGACACCATCACCGATGGCGCGGCCCTGCAATTCACTGGCTTGCCGTTTTTTGCCCCCGAGATGTTCATGACCGTGGTGTTGAAAAACCCATTGCGCACCAAGCAACTGCAAACTGGCTTGGAACAACTGGGCGAAGAAGGTGCCATCCAAGTGTTCAAGCCCGAGATGGGCGGCGCCATGCTGTTGGGCGCGATTGGGCAGTTGCAATTTGAAGTGGTGCAACACCGCTTGCGTGGCGAATACGATTGCGATGTTCGGCTCGAAGGCAGTTCGTTCACCGGTGCGCGCTGGATCACCGCCGACTCACCCAGCGAATTGAAAGAGTTCATCAACGCCTACCCGCAACGCATGGCCACCGACGCAGCTCAATCACTGGCCTATTTGTGCACCTCGCCCTATGACGTGCGCTTGGCGCAAGAGCGCTTCCCCAAAATTCACTTTCATCCGCTGCGCGAGCATGCGGGTTTGGCCTTGCAAAGCGCAGGCTGAAGGCCACAACGCCACCCCGGTCCAGCCCATGCCCCCGCCCGAGACGCCACCGCCGTCACACCACACCCGCGCATGGGCATTGGCGGGATTGCTGGTGTGTTTGGGCTTGTCGGCATGGGAGGCACGCCGCTGGACCGGCACCGATGTGCCCATGCCCCCAGCTGCCGTTGCTGCCCCCGCAGCGCACACCATCGGCAAGTCGTGGCACATGGTGTCCGAGGGCGATCTGCCCCAACCCCGCACCGCCCCCTCAGCCCATGCCAGCCACCTGCTGACGCTGCCCGAACAAAGCCCTGACGCCATCGCCGCATTTTGGTTTGCCGGTGAGCGCGAAAGCGCCCCCGATGTGCGCATCGCCATGAGCCTGCTCGATCGCCAAACCCAAACCTGGCGCGATGCACAGTTGGTGGTGGATCGCCATGCCATGGGCACCGCCTTGGGCCACGGCCTGCGCCGCCTGGGCAACCCGGTGGCCTGGATCGACGCCCAGCAGCGCATCCATTTGTTTGTGGTCGCCACCGGCTTGGGTGGCTGGGCGGCCAGCCGGGTGTTGCACCTGCGCCAAGCCCCTGGCAGCACCGACCTGTCTTCGCTTCAGCTCGATGTGGTGCGCGTGTTGCCGCTGTCGTGGTTGTGGAACACCAGCCACCTGGTGCGCAACCCGCCCCTGCCCCTGGCCGATGGCGGCATGGTCCTGCCTCTGCACTTTGAGTTGGGGCTGAAGTACCCGGTGTTTGCATGGTTCAACCGCGAAGGCGATTTGGTCGGCCTGCGCCGCATCAGCGCGCGCAAAGACCTGCTGCAACCCAGCTTGTTGGCCCTGACGCCCACGCACTGGTTGGCGCTGATGCGCACCCAATCGCCCGTGCGCCGCGTGGCGGTGGTGGAAAGTTTGGACGCTGGTGCCCATTGGCAAAGCCATGCCGACTTGAACCAGCCCAACCCCGACGCCGCCCTGGCCACCTTGGCCTTGGCGCCCCAACACTTTGCCGTGGTGCAACACCCCATCCCACGGGGTCGTCACGCCCTGGCGTGGCAACTCAGCACCGATGGCCAACATTGGTCGGAGCCGATGTCGGTAACCCAAGGGCCTGAGGGCAACGAATTTTCATACCCCGCCATGACCTGGGCCGACAACAGCCTGTGGATCAGCTACACCCACCAACGCACCCATATCCGCTGGCAGCGTTGGCAAACCGAGCCCAAGGCGCCCTGATGGACAACCACTTGTTCACCGACCTCGCCCTGCCCTCTTTGGCATGGCAAACCGTGTTTCGCCACCTGGGTTGGTCACTGGCTTTGGCCGTGGTGTTGGCCAAGCTGATGCCAAAGCGCTGGGGTCAGCGCTGGTGGTGGGGCTTGGGGCTGGGCGTGGCCTGCAACCTGCCCGGTGTGGGCGAAGTGACCAGCGCCTTGGCCTTGTCGTTTCAAACCCCCAGCCTGCTGTCGCAAACCTTGCTGCTCACTGTGTTGTGGCATGGCTTGCGCGGGCGCGCTACGCAGGCGCTGGCACCTGAGCACACAACGTCACTCGCCCCCACGGGGGCCTGGGCCATATTGGCACTGTTGGGTTGGGTGCTGTTGCTCGACACCCTGGGCTGGGGTGGCACCTTTATTTACGCCTGGGGTTTTGGCCCAGCAGTGCCGGTGGCCGTGCTGCTGGGCTGTGCCGCAGGCTTGGCCTGGGCCGCTTGGCGCCCTCAAGCACAGCACCCATTGCACTGGCTGTGGTGCTTGGCCGCAGCCATGGGTTTGTTTGTGCTCACCCGTGCGCCGAGTGGCAACGCCTGGGACGCCATCAGCGACCCTTGGTTATGGCTGGTCGCCCATGCCATGTGCGCGGCGCCTTTGTGGCGCATCGCACGCACCCGGTTTATTCGCCCACGATCCCCTTGACCTGGATCACCCGGCCCCAGCGCGGGTAGTCTTTGGCGGCCACGGCGGCCAGCTCTTCAGGGGTGGAAGACGAAGCGTCCAAGCCAGCACGGCCCAGCACATCGCGCACTTCGGGCATTTTGATCACGGCCACCAGTTCTTTGTTCAAGCGGTCCACCACCGTCTGCGGTGCTTTGGCCGGCAGGTAAAAGGCGTACCACATCTCCACATCAATGCCCTTGAAACCCAGCTCCGAAAACGCCGGCACATTCGGCGACACCGGGTGGCGCTTGGGGCTGCCCACGGCCAG
>CAXNFO010000230.1:0-4041 GCA_964201395.1 Limnohabitans sp. | reverse complement strand
TCACGCACCAACCAGGGCGCGCCCAAACACGGCACGATGAGAAGCGCGTATTCGGTGAAGGTGAACAAATGCGCCGAGCTTTGAAACCCGAGGTTGCGCACGATGACATCAACGCAGATGCTGACCATCATGGCAGCCATCAACAAGCCGGCCATCCATGCCATGGCATTCACCAGCCATGTGTAGGCGCGGTTCATAAAAATCCGATCAAAGAATAAAAAGGCCACCCTTGGGCAAGCCAAGGGTGGCCCAGGGGATCACTTGGCTGGTGCAAACAAATTTTTGAACTTGCTCACATCGTCAGAGGCGCCAATTTTGGCCAAACGCTCGCGCATGCGCTCGTAACTGGCATTGCGGGCCTCATCCGCAAATTTGGCGGCAGCGGTTGCCCCGAGTGAAACGCCTTTCACACCGCGCTTTTCCAACTCGGCAAATTCGCGGTTGCGCAGTTCACGCAAATCTTTCATGGAAGATACTTCATGCTCGATCATGACTTTTTGCAGAATTTCTTTGGACTTGTCAGACAAAGAGTTCCACTTGCGCACATTGATGATCACACCCAAATCGGTGGTAAAAAAGGGTGGGTCCAAGCGGAACTTCAGAAACTTGTCCCAGTTGGCATCCATCAAACCAATTTCGGTCCAACCCGTGGCATCCACCGTGCCGCGCTCGAGTGCGGTGTAGGCCTCGGTCGAAGGCAAGTTGATGATTTGGGCTTTGAGGTAGTTGGTGAAAAACGCGTTGTAGATAGGGTTGCCACGCAACTTCACACCAGCGATGTCCAAGTTGCCATTGGCATCGATTTTGGGTTGTGACTTGAACCACATGTGGAAGCGAATGCCACTGTCCATCCAGCCCAAATAGGTCACACCCATGCGGCGAATATGGGCTTCATTGAGGGCGGCCAAGGCGCCAGATTTGCGCGCCGTGGGGCCATCGAGGGTGCTGGAGCTGACCGCGTCACACTCGGGCACGCTACCGGCGTAAAACGCACAGGGGGTGTAGACCATGTCAACCACGCCATCGCGCACCGCATTGGGCTGCTCGAACTGCCCAATGGCCTCAGGGCCACCACGCACTTTGATTTCCACAATGCCTTTGCCTGCGGCATTGACTTTGCGAACATATTCCAAAAAGCTTTTGGAATAGACCCAGGTGGTCGGAAACGCATGGACCGCAGACAAGGTGTCCATGGCCTTTGCGGGCATGGCCCAGGCGGCCACAGAAAGAAGCAAGGCGGGAAGTAGCTTTTTGGTATTCATATGATGAAGTTGATGGGGTTCAAGATGAAAAATGAACAAGTCGCACATCCTAATGATGAACAGGGCGCTTTGCAAGGAAAGTTTAAGGAGGTTTTCCCTTGCCCTGTTGTGCGCCAATGCATCGGCATAATGGTACGAACACACCGTATTGATTGTCAAAGCCACCATGTCCAGCACCCTCGCCGCAGAACTCCTCCAAAGCCTGGGGCCTTACGGGTTTGTTACAGGGGCTGAAGCCAACATCAAGCACCAGCAAGACTGGAGCGGCCTGCCCCGCACCGTTCCGCTGGGCGTTGTGTATCCGCGCAACACCCAAGAGGTGGCTCAGGTGATTGAGCACTGCCAGCGGCACCACACCCCGGTGGTCACCCAGGGTGGCTTGACCGGCTTGGCTGGCGGCGCCCACCCCATTGAAAATGGCTTGGTCTTGTCCACCGAAAAAATGAGCGGTGTCTCCAACATCGACCCGCTGATGGGCACCCTGACCGCTTGGGCGGGCACCCCGTTGCAAGAGATTCAAAACGCCGCCGAAGCCGCGGGCTTGTACTTCCCCATCGATTTGGGTTCGCGAGGCTCGTGCACCATTGGCGGCAATTTGGCCACCAATGCAGGCGGCAACAAGGTCATTCGCTACGGCATGACACGTGAACATGTGCTGGGCTTGGAGTGCGTGCTGCCCGATGGCAGTGTGCTGTCATCGATGAACCACTTGCTCAAGAACAACACCGGTTATGACTTGAAACAATTGCTCATAGGCTCAGAAGGTACCTTGGGCGTGATCACCCAGGTCGTGCTGCGCTTGCAAGCCAAGCCCTTGCACCAACAAAGCGCCATGTGCCTCTGCGACACCTTCGATCAGGTGTTGCAAACCCTGCAACACGCGCGCAAATGTTTGGGCCCGGGGCTGTCCGCGTTTGAAGTGATGTGGCCCGAATTCATTCAATGCATGACCAGTGGCCTGCCCGATCTGCGCTACCCGTTTGCCCAAAAAGAGGGTTTTCACATCTTGATCGAAGAGGGTCATTTTGCGGCCCACCCCCAAGGCGGCGGTTTGCAAAATTGCCTGGCCGAGCTGCTGGAATCTGAGGTGCTGTGCGATGTGGTGATGGCCCAAAGCGAACAAGACAGCCAAGACTTGTGGGCCATCCGCGACAGCGTGGCCGAGTATGGCAAAGTCTTGGGGCCCATCATTGGATTTGACATTGGTTTGCCCACCCCCGCCATGCAGGCCTCCACCCAAGCCATGTTGGCGGCCATCCATGAACAATGGCCCAATGCTGTGGTGCTGTTTTTTGGCCACGTGGGCGACTGCAACCTGCACATCGTGGTGCATGTGCCTGGCATGGGAGAAGCACAACCACACCATGCCGTGGAGTCCTTGGTGTATGCCTGGGTCGAAAAAGTTCAAGGCTCCGTGTCGGCTGAACACGGAGTGGGCTTGATCAAAAAGCCTTTTTTGTCCTGCTCGCGGCAACCCGCCGAAATCGCCTTGATGAAAGTCATCAAACAAGCCTTGGACCCACACCATTTGCTCAACCCCGGAAAAATTTTCGACCTTCCCTCGCCGGCTTGAACACCATACCTTTGTTTGCCTCGAACCAGAAAGCACCATGAGCACCACCCACCAAATTTGGATTCAAGGGGCCACCGATCGTGTGGCCCATTCGCCCTACATCACCCAACTTGAAGCCCATGTCAAACGCATCATCGACCCCGCGTTCAGCCACAGCTTCAACACCACCACTCCACCGGCCACCACGACACACGCCGTGACCGAATTTCGCATGGCGCGCAACTTCATGAAGAACGCGGTCATCGCCCAACAACAAGGCTACAGCGCCATTGCCATCTCGCACTTTCAAGATGCCGGTTTGGCCGAGGTCAAGTCTTTGGTGGACATCCCCGTCATTGGCTTGGGCGAAACCACCATGATGCATGCGTGCACCTTGGGCCGAAAATTTGGCCTCATCACCATCAACCCCGTCTTCATTCCCTGGCACGAAGACCAGGTGATTCGTTACGGCTTGACCCAGCGTTGCGTGGGTGTGCGGGCGGTCAATTGCAAAGTGAGCGATTTCATGCACGCCTTTGCCACCGAAGAAGGCTATGCCGAGCTGGCCCCCAAATTCCAAAAAGAGGTAGACCATCTGTTGGCCGCTGGGGCCGATGTGATTGTCCCGGCCGGTGGTCTGCCGATGATGATGTTCGGTGGCCGACAAGACCACCGAAAAATTCGCATCCAAACCGAAGGCGCACCCATCATCAATGGCATCACGGTGATGATCAAGGCGGCCGAGATGGCCGTGCGCATGCGCCAACTCGATGATGTGTCGGTGAGCCGACGCAGCAACTACGCCCACCCACCCGAACAGGCCTTGAAAGAATTTTTAGAGCAAGGCTGAAGGGACCTTCAACCCTGTGAAAACGGGGTGGACGCCAAGTTTTGCGGGCCCACATCCTGGATGCGGGACAAGCCCAATTGGGACAAAACCACTTCCAGCTCTACACGCACGGCGGCCAGCCATTGGTGCAAACCGGCTTCACCACGGGCGGCCAAGGCGTATAAAACAGGCCGACCCAACATCACCAGATGGGCGCCGCAAGCCAAGGCTTTCACAATGTCCTCACCCGTGCGCACGCCACTGTCAAAAACCAGGGGAAAGTTCGGTCCCAGGCGTTGTCGAATTTGGTGCAAGGCACTGATGGCCGATGGCGCGGCGTCGAGTTGTCGGCCACCGTGGTTGGACACATAAATAGCGTCTGCACCCATGCGGGCAAT